>JANOJH010000153.1:0-5110 GCA_031408135.1 Bdellovibrio sp.
GAAAATGGCAGCGATGCATACAAAGATGGCCGCCTGTCTGGAGTCTGATAAGCCAATGAGTGATTGTCAGGGTGAAATGATGACGTCTTGCAAAAGCATGATGGGAAAATCCGGATGCCCAATGATGGGAGAAATGGGCCAGAACATGATGATGGATAATAAAAATGAAACCAAGTCGGATAAAAAAAGCAAAAAGTAAAAGTTTGATAACAACTTAAAATATGCCGCCTCAATATCCTGACGCTTTACAATTTTATATACCGTAGTTCTACTCCAACCGCTTGCCCGATTCTTCGTCGGGTAAGCCTCAGAGTTCAGCCAAGCGGCAATGTCACCAAAAGAACTTCCAGAGCTTCGCATGGCGGTGATCTGGCCTAGAACCTTAGATTCGCCAACCCGTCCCTGGATACGCTTTGTAAGATTATGACATTGTTCAAAAAGCGACTTAACCAAATGGATCTTGGAGAAAAACTTCATCTTGATTTTGATATTGAAGTCGCCTAGCTGATTAGAGGATTTGTAGTAATCCGTAGTCATTCCAAAACCAAGTACTTGTAAAATCAGCTAGTTACGGCTAACGTACCTTCTGAGCCAAGAATTATTGGACGCTACCGTTTCCCATTAATTGTATCCAGTTTCTTTCCCACATAAATACCTTTTTCCAAGTTTTAAATTCACTGGCTAAATTGTCATCTGTAATAACATTTGTAAAATAGCTGGTTTTTAAGATTTCATTTCTTTTATCCGACAGATCACTTTTAGAAAGCATATCAAGTTTATCTAAAAGATTTTTATCTGTCGGATCAGGAGTTAACGCGTGATTTTTTAAGAAAAGATTCAAATTTTCTTTTATTAAAACTTGGTCCGTAGGAAATGGTGTGTCGCTGACGGCTATAAAGCTGCTAAATCGAGTAATGTACTTAAATACATGAGCAGCCGTATAAGGAATGTCAGGTGATCCCGTCGTGTTATAATAAAGAATGCCGCCCGGATTTAAGTGCCTTCGGCAAAGCTCTAAAAACTCTATCGATACTAGATTGCTGATTTGGCTTCTCCAGTAAAATGTTGTGTTCATGAGTATAAAATCAAATTTTTTATCCGGATTTCTAATAAGCCAGCGCCGTCCATCGTCAAGATGAATTTTGATTTTAGGATTATTAAAAAGATCTTTGTAAGGAGAATAATTAGCTACTAAGTCAATATAGCCTGGATTGATTTCGATAATGTCTAAAGATTTAACTTTATCATTCCCAGAAATAACAGATCCCCAGGCTCCTCCACTAAGTCCTATTTCGAGCACTGCTGTGGGGTTCGGATGAAGGGCCGCAAACATATAGGCTCTAGAAATGACATTTGAATCTGCTACTAAGTCAGTATTAAAACGACCGTCATACTGACCACCGCCGACAATAACATCACCGCCAGTTTTTTCTGGCGAAATATTTATAACACCGCTTCGTGTTTCAATAGTTTTAATAAAGGTTTTTGTAGAATTATACTCATGCTTATAAAACAGTTTTTCATACATGTTATTAAAAAGGTGTTGATGAATGAAGAATTCGAAAGCAATAAGTCCTATGACAGCGGCTATCGATACTACACGGAATCGTAAAATTTTTCCAGAAGCGAAAAAGACTGCTAATGCGCTTAACAGCGTCAGCAAACTTAATAATCTAACGTTATTAGTAAAAGACATTTGGTCTAATAAAATAAAGCCGGTAATAATCGGCCCAGCAGTAGAGCCGATAACATTCGCAAAATAAATTAATGAAACGGATTCACCAACCGCCTTATTATTACGAATGGCAAAATGGGTCAAAATTGGAAATATTGTACCTAAGCTAAGCGCGACTAATCCTGACGAAAAATACATGATCGGAATAGCACCTTCGCCAATTAAACCTGTTAAAAAAGCTAGAAATGGAATTGTAAAATAATAAACTACTGAAGAGATAACTAAAAGTAGGGCAATTATTTTTAATAGTTCATTTTCATATTTTTTGCAAATCTTGGCTGCCCAAAGTGAACCAATGGCGATTCCCATCAGAAAAAAGCAAAGTAAATTACCGAACACAGTTGGCCGCGACCCGGTTGTGTATCCAATAAAGCGCATCCATAAAATTTCCTGACTAAGCGAGATATATCCAATAGCAGCTGATAAAGTTAATATATAAAATAAACGAGAAAATTTATCTTTTACAACTTTATTTGATTCCAAACTTAATGACTGACTAGCAGTTTCCTTTGACTCGACAATTTTAAAATTCTTCAAAGTCAAATAAACAACTACAAAGTTAAATAAAGCCGCAATAACAACTGATGTTTGCAGTCCGAAATAATAAAACAACAAGTGAACAGTTAAAAATGAGGCTAACGCCGATCCCAAAGTGTTTACAAAATATAAAAATGAAACAGTTTCACCAACATTTTTTGAAAATCTATGTAAATAACTAACAAGTACGGGCAGTGTAGCGCCCATTAATGTGGTGGGAATAAAAAGTAAGGCATAGGTTGTCAGCGCAATTTGCAAAGTGGAGCCTAAAAGAGTTTTTGAGGCAACAAATTGTATCAGATTTATACTAAAAAGACCAAATAAACCAATAGCTAATTCGCAGACTACAAATATATAAATTTGATGTCGCAAATATTTTTTAGACAAGTAGCCACCGACAAGTGAGCCAAACCCCAGTCCAAACATAAAAATAGAGACTATGATTGTTACTGACTCTATGTTGACACCAAATGATTGAAACAATATACGCTGCCATACGACCTGATAAATTAAGGCTGCAAATCCCGAAGCAAAAAATAGACCCAATAAAAGTCTAGAGGGTAAAGAGCTATTCAAACTCTCTGATTCGTTGCGTGCCGTTTTATTTGCCGAGTGTAGAAGATTGAATATCAAAAGAACCTGAATTAGAACAAAAGCTGAAAACAAAACCACAGGTTCTAAAAAAATACCAAAAGCACCCAGCGTTGATAATAAGAAAATCAAATAAGTCCAGGTATCTGTTTTTTTGTACTGATCTTTAATTAAGAAAAATTTTTTGGTTTTTGCAATGAATGTTCTTAAAGCCAAGCGAAGTATAAAAAAGACTACGATCAATGCAATTGATGTTGCAATTAAGCGCAAGTCCATTTTGCGATAGTTCCATGCATCTCCGGTTGCATATTTGGCAAAGCTTTCCACCATTGGGTTCCAGCCATGGGTTGAAAACCAGGTCATTTGCAAAGAAATGCCAATGCTGACGGCCGATAAAATAAAGAAAACTTCTTTTATAAACGAAGCTAAATTAAGCTGTTTTGACATCTCATGTTCCTTAGCTATTTTTAAAATTCACTTAAAATATCCGAATTTTCAGATAAGAACAGAAACTCCACGCATCCATTGGGTTTCGTTTTCTTAGCTACATTTACTCGATCATTTAAAAATAACCTATTCTGTAAGTGAGGCAATTGTCATTCACTTAAACGAATCAAGAATTAATCTCGGACCATCGTAAGGCATTAAAAACAGTTTTGATGTGCCATCGGGCCCCAATTTTTCGACATGGAATCCGCTGAGCATTGGCTAGCTCAGTGATCCTACGAATGGAATGTTCCTGATCACGGAGAGTCTTTAGTTTCATTATTATTGCGAGCTCATCTTGATCTTTAATTAGAGCTTACCCAATGCGGCGCGTTCCAAACTTGTCCGAGCATGTGTGTTTGGCAAGTCAAGCAGCTGAGGAAACAATGGTTGTGTCCGTCCGTCACTGGTAAGCCATTTATATAAAGCCGCGCCCACATTGGTGTCGTCAGCATATCCTCCATCCTGTGCGAGAAGTTTGTCATTTATTTAACTGAGCATGAGATGTCTCAAGTTCAGTTGGCTAGAAAATTAAAAGTCGATCTTTCTCGTATCAATGAAATCGTGAAATATCGTATTGATCTTTATACGGTTGACAAGTTGATGGATCTTGCAGAAAAACTGCATTTTGATTTTGTCTAGTTTGTAGTTACTTGTAGTCATCGCAAAACCAAGTACTTGTAAAATCAGCTAGTTACGGCTAATGTACCTTCTGAGCCAATTTTATTTGGTACCTGGTTCATTTCATAATTCTGAATTCACAAAAAACCAGTGCGAGTTACTTAATCCTGAAGTTTACCGTCGGCACGTTGTGTTTAATTTCGAATTTTTAATCCGCAACCTAATCGCTCTTTTAAACCTGTTTTCAATGGGCGTTGATGACGTGGTGGTAACAGTGAATCGAGCGCTTTCTGCAGATTGTAAGCCAAATGGAAAAGCAGCTCTCCGTTTTGGATGAACCGACAAAAAAATTAGAGCTTTTTTGCAATCCGAAATAGCTGTCTGAATATTGACCTTGATGAGGCACGAAAAATGAAAGCCCCGGTTTCACGGGCGGTGTAAATGAAGGAAAAATCGAATGCCGTATTTTGGACGGGAGCAAAACTCATCGCTTTCGGCATCTTTCTTTTAGCCCTGATCGGCCTGTTATATTACGCCATTTCGGTCGTGGTTATTGCGATGATCGGAATCGGCATTGCCGTTTTGTTAGCTCCCGTGCTTTCTTTTTTAAGACGAAAATTCAAAATACCCCGCATTCTCAGTGCACTGGTGTGTTTGTTTGTGCTGGTGATGATTATGGGAGGAGCCGGTTATGGCCTTTGGTATCTTGTTGACGATCAGTTTCGCAGTCTTTCGAACCGGGCACCGGAAATTTCAGCGGCGCTGCAAACCCGACTTTATTCGATTCTGGGTAGGTATCCCTGGCTCAGTAATCAGATCGAAACAATGGAGTTCGGAGCCACGGCGAAAAATCTTGCTTTCTATTTGTTGAAAGGATTGAAGTCAGGCCTTTACGCGATCAGCGGTTTTTTATTTGCGCTGGTGCTGAGTCTTTATGCCGCGGTTTCTTTGAACGAGTATTTTGCGGATGTAATTGAGGCCTTCCCGAAAAAACACCGCGAGAAAGCAACTTTGATTCTTACCCGCTGTGCCGTGACTTTAAGGTTGTGGTTGCGAGCGCAGCTGCTCGACATGCTGATTGTGGGCGTGATGACGGCGGCTGGGCTTTGGCTTGTGGACGTGGAGTTCTGGGCAGTTTAC
>JANOJH010000158.1:0-8828 GCA_031408135.1 Bdellovibrio sp.
GTAAACTGAAGCGGAGTGCCTAAGAAGTGAAAAAGTAATCGCGGTGTCGGTAAACCCATTGGATTCGTCCATGTTCCACGATCGATCATTTCATTACCAACGGCCATCGAAATCGCAAAATCTCTGTCAATGCCTGAGGCCATGGCAAAAAAAGTGGATCCATAAAAATGTGTTATATCGTCGGCTGCTTCCGCGTGTGGTATAAACAACGGAGACGTCAGAACGACTGCCGCCGCGCTTAAAAATACTAATATTTTTTTCATATCAAAACCTTCCATGCTTCGCTCACTTACTGATTTAAATACGCCGCTAAAGCCAAAAGTACTTTTTCGCGCGGAAAAGGGTTTAATCTTCCATCTTTCATCTTATTGACCACTTGCAGAGACACTCCCCAGTGGTGGGTTTCCAGAATCGCAAGCGCCTTGATACTCAAGCCACTATTAGCCGGATTTAATTTGCTGATGATATTCGGCAGAAACAGGCTTTGATGCACAGCAACCTGAGAGTCGTTTAATGAAACACCGGTTAATTTTTCGTAAGCTCGTTTGTTTTCAAGCAGGCTCCTGTCATCAAGTGAGTCAATATAGCCGTCGAAAGAATAAAAAACTTCATTTTCATGTACATTCTTCGAAGGGTCGGCCATCGCTGCGGCCAAAGACAAATACTGAATGCCTTTCGGAAGCGAATTAGCTTGCCACCATGCAAGCATCGATTTTGTTTTCAATCCGTCAACGGCCTTCAGAATTTCACCGATGAAAAGTTTTACCCGGGCAACATGTCCGTTAAAATCGTAAAAGGAAGTTACACCGAGTTCAGCAGACATTCTGGCAATCAGAGCCGCAACCGTTTTAAAATCACCCGAGCGGGCACTGTTCAAAAATGCATCCGGATCAAATTTTGAATTTGCATTCAGAACAAAAAGAAACTTTGCTACCGCTGCAGAATTCTGAGCAAATTTAATAGGTCGATCCATCATTGACCGACTTAGCTGAAGATCGTTTTTCAGCGCTATCGCCGCTGTCATCATTTTTCCGCTTTCAGAGGCCTTATCGTCAGTTACGTCGGCCAGTGAAGAGCCCATTACAACTCCGGCGTACGAAACAACTGCTTTCACCTGAGCAAGGTAACTAAGTCGTTCACGTTCCGCCTGAACGACCATCTCAAGTGCAAGTGGTGTTCCGCGTGAATAACCCAACATCACAAGGTTTCTGTCTTGTGTAAGATTCATGTATTTTTGAAGCCTACGGTTAAATATTTTGGCTTTTTCCACATTACTGCCAACCGACTCAAGCGAACCCATATGAGTTTTCAGAATAATTATTTTAAACAGCGGCTGGCCGCTTCTGTCATCAAGGCTGGCTGCATTTATCAGATTTGATAATTTTTCGGCTTTTTCAGAATTTGATTCAAGATTGAATCGACTATCGCTAGCTTTTGCACCATCAGAAAGCTTCTGCCACTGCATTTTAAATGTAGAATTTCTGGCAAATAACTCTTCAAACGCCCGCGTCTCGATGAATTCACCCAAAACTCCGGGCACGATAACAAAGGTAATCTGACGCTGCCTCACAAGGCTTAAAACCTGATTTTGATTCACATTCGAAGGCGTATTTAACAGGTTATAATAAGATGTCTTTAATAAAATCTCACGCGCTTTTTCCAGAGAGTCCGAATTGTTCAAAAGTTTCAGTTCAGGAATTTCACTTACTATGTTTTTCTTATTTAAAGTTAAAGATTTGAGTAATTCAGTATACGTAATCTCGGCGCGGGCGTTAAACGCAATGAGCAGCAATATCAAGAAGGCTAATCTGACTTTATTTATTTTAATCACAATTCACCGCCTTGATTTTGTAAATCATACAAAACTCAGCAGGTATCGTTCCAACGCTATAATGAAGCTACCGGCGTTTAGGTGTCTGATTTTTTGACAGTAGACGTTTTTAGTCCTTCATCTTCCAGCTACTTAGGAAACAGGCCCAAGGTTTTAGCAGAGAGATAATCATACATTTTTGTGGGAATAAGCATCGGCAGGTACCAATTTGCAAAACGGTTTGGTATCGGAGCATACCTGACTTTCGGATGCTCAACTGTGAAGGCGGCAAGTATATCCGCACTTACTACAGAAACCTCGAGTGCGTTTCTTTCTGCATTCTGCGCGATTTTCATAAAGCGCGAAAATGGTTCGGCAAAGTTACTTTCTTTATAGATGTCCTTAATAACTTCAAAGCCCTTTTTCCAGATTGGTGTTTTAATAGAACCCGGAGCCACCACAATAACTTTAATTCCAAGCAGAATAAATTCTTTCCTAATTGCTTCAGAAAAACCCTCGATCGCATGCTTGCTGGCGGCATAAATTGCCAGAAATGGCGCCGCATTTTTTCCGGCAACCGAGCTGATATTAACAATACGACTGCCACTCTTCAGCATTGGCAACAGCACTTGCGTGAGCTTAATAACAGACAAAACATTAAGCTGAATTATTTCCTGAATCTCTGCAAATTGCTGATGCGCAAAGGGCGCGGCAAGTGCCACTCCGGCATTATTAAGCAAGCCGGATAGTTGTTCGACTCCGAATTTCTGTTTCAGCAGGCTCGGGATTTTTTCAATTTCGGAAAGATCGGTCAGATCAAGGCGTAACACTTTTATTTTCTCACCATACATTTCATTCAGGCGAACTTCATCTTCGGACTTTCTCACCGTAGCTATAACCGTAAAACCGTGCGCAATCAGTGTACGGGCAGCATCGGCCCCGATTCCTGAGCTGGCGCCTGTAATCAAGATATTTTTTTGCATACGAGCAGACCTTCCTCGGTAGGTAAAACAACAGCCTTAAGATTTTTATCCGCAAATGCCAATTGATTCATTTCCTTTACAACTTTGATCTGCTTTTCATTGAATTTCTGTGTTGAATTATCTCCCCAGACTGCGCCGGCTAAAAATACATTATCGGCCACGATCAATCCGCCGATTTTTACATTCTTGACCGCCCAATTAAAATAATCCAGATACGCCGCCTTATTCCCGTCGATGAAAATCATATCAAACGGTCCCTTGATTACCAGGCCCGCAAGCTCTTCCTTTGCATCGCCGATTAAGATATGACATTGATTTTTTTTAATGTAATCACTCAGCACAGATTCCGCGAGCGCTGCATGTTCAGCCGACTTCTCCAAAGTCCACAATTGGCCATTTGTTTTCAGACAATCCAGAATATAAAGTGCCGAAAGGCCCGTCAAAGTACCGATTTCAACCACCTTCCCTGCGTCTGTCATCAAAACAAGAAATTGCAGGATCTGCGCTTCTGCCTTTGAAAGTGATATCGCTTCGAGCCCAAGGCTTTCTGAGTTTTTGCGCGCTGCAATTTTTTCTGGGCTTTCATTTTCCGAAAGCTTTTCAATATATTCGTAGCTTTTTGGCGTCAATTTTCTCATAATACAGAGCTTATGCCGAACTCGGAAAATTTACCACTTTTGATTTTTGATTTAGACGGAACACTGATTGACTCCGCCGGCGACATTCATGTTGCGCTAAATCAGATGCTTAAAAAATATAAGCGTCCACCAGTTGATCTCGGAACTCTCATTTCCCATATTGGCGATGGCCTTACAAAATTAGTAAATGATTTTTTTCCGGAGTATGAAATCAGCTCTCCGGAAAATGCCGAGAGAGTTGAAGAATTTCTGGATTTATATAAAAATGAGCATCTAACGACTTTAACGGTGCTCTATCCGGGCGTGCATGAATTTCTAAGTTCATATCCGGGCCCAAAGGCCCTGATTACAAATAAAAACATCAGACCAACTCTGCAGATTTTTCAGCATTTTAATTTACAGAAATTAGGCTGGATCGAAATTATCGGCGGCGATTCTTTGACTGAAAGAAAGCCCTCGGCATTGCCACTTCTGACGGTAATGAAGAAAATAAATTACAGGCCCGAAAATACCTGGATGATCGGAGATGGCCGTCCAGACATGAAATCCGCAATTGCCGCCGGCTGTAAAAAAGCCGCCGTTCACTATGGTTATTCGACCCCCGCCGAGCTTGAACTCTTTAAACCTGATTTCGTTCTTAATAACTTTAGCGATATCAGCCGCTTGCTTGGTTGAATTTTTCATTAAATTCGAAGGGAATGGGCTTGCTGAAATCCCTGACTCTAAAGTATGATGGCCCCTATGAATGACACACTTTTAGAAGTTAAAAATTTACGCACCCGCTACATCACCGATGACGGTACAATCTATCCGGTTGATGACATTAGTTTCGTACTAAAAAAAGGCCAAACCTTGGGTATCGTCGGCGAGTCCGGCTGCGGAAAATCGCAAACGGCCCTTTCAATTATGCGCCTGATTCAGAAACCCGGCCTGATTGAATCCGGCGAGGTCCTTTTCAAGGGAGAGAGCCTCTTAAAAAAAACTGAAGCTCAGATGCGCGACCTACTGGGCAACCAAATGGCGATGATTTTTCAGGAACCAATGACTTCATTAAATCCGGTATTCACAATCGGCAATCAAATAGAAGAAAGTATCAGACTCCATAGAAAAGAACTTACCAAAGAGCAGGTAAAAGAACGTACAATCGAAATGCTTAAACTCGTCGGCATTCCGGTTCCGGATAAAAGATATCACGAGTATCCGCACCAATTGTCGGGCGGAATGCGACAAAGAGTCATGATAGCAATGGCGATGAGTTGCACTCCACAACTACTGATCGCCGATGAACCTACAACCGCGCTGGACGTAACCATTCAGGCGCAGATCCTCGATCTTATGCGCAAAGTTCAGAAAGAATTTAATTCAGGCATGATTCTAATCACGCATGACCTCGGAGTTGTGGCCGAAATGTGTCAGGATGTTCTTGTTATGTATGCCGGAAAAGTTGTTGAGGCCGGAACGGTCGAAGATATATTCTACCGCCCTCGCCACCCTTATACAAAAGGTCTGCTTAATTCGATTCCGCACTTTGAAACGGGTTCGCGTCTTAAATCCTTGCAGACGATCCCCGGCCTTGTACCCAATCTTTATAAATTACCCAAAGGCTGTCGATTTCAGGACCGTTGCAATTTTGTAACTTCGGCCTGTTCTGAAAGTGAACCTCAGCTCGAAAATCTTCGCGGGTCGCACAGAGTTTCATGCTTTAATTCTGATGCCGTTTCACAGGCCAAACCGCAGACGAGGTCTTTATGAGTGAATCCCTTTTAAGAGCCGAAAATATCGTTAAACGTTTTCCGATTCACGGCGGTCTGTTTTCGAAGGAAATCGCCGCAGTCAAAGCGGTACAAAATGTATCTTTTGATATAAAAAAAGGAGAAACCCTCGGGCTGGTCGGCGAGTCCGGTTGCGGAAAATCCACGCTGGGGCGCTCGCTCATTCGATTGATCGAACCGACAAGCGGTAAAATTTTTTTCAAAGATAAAGATATAACCCATATTTCAGGTCAAGAGCTTCGCGAACTTCGAAAAAAGATGCAGATCATTTTTCAGGATCCTTATGCTTCTCTGAATCCGCGCATGACCATCGGAGCCATTCTTGAAGAGCCGCTGATTATTCATAATTTGTTTGATACTCCAAAAGATCGACGCGACCGAATTACTGAATTGATCAATCTGGTTGGACTACGACCTGAACATCTCTCGCGCTATCCGCATGAATTTTCGGGGGGGCAACGCCAGCGGGTTGGCATTGCCCGGGCACTGGCAGTTAATCCCGAGCTTATCATCTGTGATGAGCCGGTTTCGGCACTGGATGTTTCCATTCAGGCGCAGGTCATTAATTTGTTGATGGAGCTTCAACAGAAGCTCGGTCTCACTTATGTTTTTATCGCACACGATCTGAAAGTTGTTGAACATGTTTCTCATCGGGTTGCCGTCATGTATCTCGGGCAGATCGTCGAAATGGCAGATTCTGATGAACTCTACCGCAATCCGCAGCATCCCTATACCAAAGCCCTGCTTTCCGCCATTCCGGTTCCAGACCCTAAGCCAAGAGCAGAGCGTATCATTTTGACGGGTGATGTGCCATCGCCGATAAATCCGCCGAGTGGATGTCATTTTAATCCACGGTGCCCGATCGCAGGCGATGCCTGCCGCACAGATGCGCCTCAACTGAAAGAAGTTTCAACACAGCATTTTGTGAGTTGTCTTAAGGTCTAGGCCAGATCTTTTCTTTTTTTCAAAGCGACCCTTATAAAAAAAGCAAATCGTTCCGATTGTGTTTATATGTCAGATAGTATTTTTTGGGTATTCTATGATTCATTCGCAAAAATTCAATCGAATTTTATGGCGACATCCGATGCTCAGGCTTCAATTCTTAAAATGCGGCCGCAGGATGTTGAAAGATTTTTGATCTGGACTGCCGGTTGGGAGAATTGGCAGCCCTTAAAAAATTATCTGGAAAGCGATCAGAAAAATTTTGTTTCTACATTCACAGTTTCAAAAAAGAATGGCAAAACCGAAGCTACCGTTAAAGCCATGATCAGGGACGTACTCGAAAACACACAGGCAAGCGACCATACCAGGACCAATGCGCACACTCAGGCTTCCTTCCGCGCTCAGAAGGGTAAAAAAGAAGACACAATTACAAAATCTTATTCGAGCATCCACCTTGAGGAAGAAACAATCAGTCGAATTGTGCGCCAGGAACAGGCTGAACTTGAAATTTCCACATCTGAAGTCAAAAGCTTCGACGTCGACGAAATAACCTGGTCAAAGCAGGAAAAGCCAAAACTCGATTTTTCAAGTATTACTCAGAAACAAATGAGCAAGCGGGATCTGCGGCATGTTCTTAAAATTGAAATTTTATTGATTTCAGCCAAAGGAAAAACATTTAGAAGCCGTTCTAAGAATATTTCTCTCTCGGGCTCTTTGCTTGAAGACACCATTCCGTTCGATTATTATGATTCGGTTTTCGATGTTGTGATCATTAACACTCAGGTAAAAGATCAGACAAGATCCAGAGTTAAAATGTCTGCAAGTGTTGTTAGCAAAGTTGGAAATCTTTCACAGCGTCTTCAATATGTAAATGTTACGATTAAACAGAAAATGGACCTTCAGTTTATGCTCGAAGAATACATCGAAGCCCAGAAAAAAGAAACAGCCGGCTAAAAACCGAACCCCAGCGAAAACGTCATGCCGCTCACTTCAAAGGCGCCCAAACCCGCCAATGGAGTACGATAGTCCCTGAAACCAACCTCACTGTAAACCAGAAATTTCTGCCCGCCGCGGGTTGCGTGCGCGATCAATTCAAAACCGAGTCCCGCACCATATCCGGTACCAAACTCCTGCGCTTTCGGCTTAATGTTCAGGCTTGCCGGAGCAGACTCAATGGCCAGATTATTATAACTGACTCCGCCCACACCCCAGAAATAGATATTCATTCCTTTGTCTTTTCTTGCGACAGGAAAAAAAGAGGCGCCCAGTTCCGGTTCAATTGAAGTGTAATCATATTTTGAAAAATAAGATGTTCCGCTTTTGGTGAAAATCTGGCTGCCTGTCGATGTCGTAATCCGGTTCTTGAAAAAATACCGAAAGTAACTTCCACCGCTGTCGATCGAAAGTTCAATTCCGTAAGAAGGGCTTCCTTTAGAAAACGAAGTTCCGTCTGCACCCGTAAAGTTCTGTTGAATATAGCCTACTTTGGTAGATTGAAATTCGCCCTGTCTCTTCATTGCTGAATACGCCGTCGAACTCAACAAAATTGAAATTACAAAAACTAAATTAAACAAGAATTCTCCAATGGTATTCCATTAAAATAAATACCAATTTAATCGGAGTCCAACTTTTAAAATCATGTCTCATATTTTAACATGACTGTGTTTTTTATGTTACATTGAAACGCTCTGGAATAGTACAGAAGTCCAGTTTTCCGATTCTCCCAATGAGAAATCTACATTTTCATCAAGTAAAATCGCCTTAAAGCCGATAAATATCTGGTAATTGTATAAGTTTAATTATTTTAAGGAGAACTAATATGGGACGTAAGTATGTTTTTATAGCGACAGCAGCGATGGCATTGGCCGCCACAACCTTTAGTTGCAGTAAAAGTAGCGATACAGCGGTTGTAGCTGCTTCCAAAGGCTTATATATAGCTTCGGGACAATGTAATTCTGGAATAGGTATTACAACGTACTCCGGTGCTAACTCTTCGCGTTTGGTTTCTAAGGTGAATCTTAGCTCCGGCTCAATGTCTTTCTTTCTTGATTTGTCCTCTCCCTATCAAGGCGGAACTTTACTTCAAGAAACAAGTCCTCAAAGTTTAGTTGATGATGGAGCCAATGTTCTAATGTTGACAGAAAATGCTACTCTTGCTGGCACAGGGGAGAGACGTATTTTTACAATCCCAAAAGTTTCTCCGTACAATATGTCAATATATTCAACGGATTATAATGCTCTGACACCAACACCAGCCCATATTACTCGTGCTCTGGCAAAAAATGTTGACGGTACTCTCTTGTTCTCAAAATCAGTAGCAATTGAAAAAATTGGAACCAACGCTTTGCGAATTCCGATGCTTTCTAATGCTTGGGTTAACGCCCCTGCCGGCAATTGCGGCCCTTCAGTGTCGCTTATGTCTTCGGTAGTTGCGCTACCTCCTTTTTCACCTGCAACTGTTGGAAAAATTTTATTTGCCCACAATGACGTAATTGCTGCAAATAATCGAATGGGTATAGTTTCTCAAGATGGTTATTCAGTAGCCGCCAATTGTACTGGTGGCGTGCAGGTTTCTGGTGTCGCACATACATATGCTCCAAATGTTACTGGCCCTTCTCCAATTGTATTTGCAGCCGAAGGCGTAAATGTTACTTCCATGATTTATATATCAACGGGTACTGGC
>JANOJH010000194.1:0-1183 GCA_031408135.1 Bdellovibrio sp.
CAAAGCGCACCAAGTGCAAAGTGCCGTAAGGCACGACACATAATTTGCGGTGGGCACAAATCATGGCTTAGATATGTGCCGATGCTACGCATCTTTTCATTTTAGAGATATTTGTTTCAACGGGTTAAAACCCGTTGTTAATATATAATACGATGCTACGCATCTTGTAAAAACGCTTTTCAACTTGAATCTTAGCCTGACGCCTATGACCGGCCAGGCAGGCTCGCAATGACGATTGTTGGTTCTGCGTAACATCAGTTAGTTAAAAGTTGCTAGTCATATGTTAATTGTAATTTGACGGTTAATCTTTGCGAAGGCTATCTGATTTTACAGTGACTTTTATGATTAACTATTAACATTTCACGGTTAACTTAACACTAGTTATTCCTGTTCCAGTAAACTTTAAGATTGTGTGAAGATCTTCCGGAGGCGATGATATCTTTCTTACCATCACCATTAAGATCAGCTAATTGAAGATCTTCACACGCCATGCCGTTTTCATCAACCCAGAAACCCTTCCAGTTTTCTGGCGATTCTTGCGAAAATATTTTAATGCCCGTCTTTTTCTCAGAATTCGGTTCTCGCCAGCCTACAACAATTTGCGGATATCCTGAACCAAGCAGGTCAGCGGTTGCGAGCGCGTGTCCTTGATTGAGATCGGATGTAAGGGTAGTGTGAATAATAGTACCTTTTTGACTGTATACCGTTAGCTCATTCCCGTGCATGGGTTCTACACCTGCCATAAATGCAAGTTGATCTTTTACTTGCCCTGCTCTGACTTCACCAAAACTCTTTCCCTGAACAAACCATTCACCATCAGGTGAAACTTTCCATTTTCCGTTTTGATACGCAAACATTTTAATTCCTTCTTTTCCACCGATATATAACCATTCCCAATCTGCCGGACGGGCAGGCTTTCCATGCTCTACAACATCGAGGTTATGAGTGAGGTGCATAGAGTTGTCTATGACTTTATACTTCCATTTTTGAGTTACATCTTTTGGCTTTTCGTAGGCAATCACTTTTACACCTTCACCTTCTCCGCCTCTGTTACCACGACCATGCAGCGGTACCACAATCAAATGATACTTGTTGGCCTCAATTTTTACCCACCGCATTCTGTGAACGGTAGGCTCATGATGGAGTTCAACAGCCTTCCACAATTGAGTGGGGTCTTTGGGAC
>JANOJH010000242.1:0-3451 GCA_031408135.1 Bdellovibrio sp.
TTGTGTTAAGTGCTATGGCCGTGATTTGGCCCGAGGAGCGACAGTCAACTTAGGTGAGACAGTCGGTATTATCGCGGCGCAGTCAATTGGTGAACCGGGTACGCAGTTAACGATGAGAACATTCCACTTAGGTGGAGCGGCTTCCCGATCGGTTGAGCAATCAGTGCATACAACCCGCTACGACGGCGTTATTAAATTGTTAAACGTTCAATCTGTCAGAAATCGTAACGGTAAATTAACTGTTATGAATCGAAACGGACAAGCTTTAATAATTGATGAGTCCGGCCGTGAGCGTGAAAACTTTAAATTAGTGTACGGAGCAATTTTAAACTTTGCTGATGGCGAAAAAGCATCAAAGGGTGCCACTGTTGCTGAATGGGATCCGTATTCTAATCCAATTATTTCAGAGGTATCTGCGAAGGTTAACTTCCAGGATATCGTTGAAGGTGTGACAATGGTTGAGCAGGTCGATGCTGTGACCGGATTTACAACTAAAGTAATTGTTGAGTCTAAATCTTCTGACAACAAACCGACACTTTTAATGGTGGATGCAAACTCAAAGGTATTAAATTTACCAGGTCGTGAAATTCCGGCCCGTTATATGGTTCCAGTGGGTGCGCAGTTGCTGGTTGTCGATGGTCAGGATATTCACGCCGGTGATGTTGTTGCAAAAATGCATCGTGAGACTTCTAAAACCAAAGATATCACGGGTGGTCTGCCACGCGTTGCCGAGTTGTTCGAAGCACGTAAACCAAAAGAAGCTGCGATCATTTCTGAAATTGACGGCTATGTCACATTCGGTAAAGACGTAAAAGGTAAACAGCGCGTGATCGTCACTCCTGAAGTGGGCGAACAGCGTGAATATCTGATTCCTAAAGGTAAGCACGTTGCCGTTCGAGAGGGTGAATTTGTTAGAGCAGGAGAGGCTTTGATGGACGGTCCGACGAATCCACATGACGTTCTTGCTGTTCTGGGTTCAATAGCCCTCGCTGCATATATGGTTAATGAAGTGCAGGAAGTTTACCGCTTACAGGGTGTTGGTATTAACGATAAGCACGTTGAAGTTATTGTTAGACAAATGTTACGTAAAGTTGAAGTCATCGATGGTGGCGATACTCGCTTCTTGTCTGGTGAGCAGGCTGAACGTACGACGTTTGAAAAAGAGAACGCACGCGTATTGAAAGAGGGCGGACAGATCGCTACATCTAAGGCTCTCCTTTTAGGTATCACAAAGGTTTCTTTGAGTACCGAAAGTTGGATTTCAGCCGCTTCTTTCCAGGAAACGACTAAAGTTTTAACTGAAGCTGCTATTAATTCAAAAACAGATCATTTACGCGGTCTTAAAGAAAACATTATTATGGGTCGCTTGATACCAGCGGGAACGGGTCTAACGTCGTATAAACGTTGGAAAGTCGTTGTCACTGAAGATGAAGAGATGGAATCAGCAGCTTTGCCAATGGGTGGCTAGGTGCTAATTAAGTAAACATGAGGGTCATAATTTATTAGACCCTCACGGTTTGACAAAAAAACTTGACGATACTTGGTGTTATCGTTACTTTGTCGAACTGTTTAAGTATTCTCAGGAATATTTAATTTTGAAGAAAAAGGGGAATACGTGCCTACAATTAACCAGTTAATCAAGAAAGAGCGAAGCGTTCAAAAGAACCAGACTAAGTCGCCAGCTCTTGATAAATGTCCGCAAAAACGTGGTGTTTGCACTCGCGTTTATACTACGACACCTAAGAAGCCAAATTCGGCTTTAAGAAAAGTTGCGAAAGTTCGTTTGTCGAATGGGTTTGAAGTAATTTCTTACATTCCTGGTGTTGGTCATAATCTCCAAGAGCATAGCGTTGTTATGATTCGTGGTGGTCGTGTGAAAGATTTACCAGGTGTTCGTTACCATATCATCCGCGGTACCCTTGATTTACAAGGTGTTAACGGAAGATTAAGAAGCCGTTCTAAATACGGTGCTAAAAAACCTAAAAAATAATTACTGAGGATTCAATATGTCACGTCGTAAACGCACATTTAAAAGAGAAATTATACCAGATCCAGTTTTCAAGGATATCGTTATAGCTAAATTTATCAATAAAATCATGGAGCGTGGGCAGAAGAGTACTGCTCAGAAGCTTTTTTACGGAGCTTTAGACGAGCTTAACGGAAAAGTTCCTGGCGAAGAATCTGTAAACGTTATGAAAAAGGCTTTGGAAAATGTTAAGCCTTCAATCGAAGTTCGTTCACGTCGAGTGGGCGGAGCAACTTACCAGGTTCCGGTTGATGTACGACCTACACGTCGTATGACACTGGCTATGAGATGGTTAGTTGAGTATTCACGTGCCCGTGGAGAAAAGGACTTCTCTAAGCGTTTAGCTGGAGAATTACTTGATGCTTACAACAATCGTGGTAACTCAATTAAGAAAAAAGAAGATGTGCATAAAATGGCTGAATCGAATAAGGCTTTTGCTCATTACAACTGGTAATTAAAAACATAAATGTCAGCCACCTCTGTTAAAACTGAAGCTGATCTCAAATTTACAAGAAATATCGGCATCATGGCTCACATCGATGCCGGTAAGACGACCACTACCGAACGAATTCTATTCTACACAGGAAAAAGTCACAAAATCGGAGAAGTTCATGATGGCGCGGCCACTATGGACTGGATGCCGCAAGAGCAAGAGCGCGGAATTACAATTACGTCTGCCGCCACAACTGCCTTCTGGAAAAATTATAGATTTAATATTATTGATACTCCCGGGCATGTCGACTTCACTATCGAAGTTGAAAGATCGCTTCGTGTTTTAGATGGAGCTATTGCCGTATTCGATGCTGTCAATGGGGTTGAGCCACAATCTGAAACCGTTTGGCGCCAAGCGAATAAATACAAAGTTCCACGTATATGTTTTATTAATAAAATGGACCGTGTCGGTTCTGATTTTGAAATGAGCGTCGGAACAATCCGCGAAAAGCTGGATGCGCTCCCGATAAAGCTTCAGATCCCGATTGGAGCTGAAGACCAATTTTTAGGAGTAGTCGATTTACTGACGAAAAAAGCTTACACCTGGAAGGGTGCAACCGATCATAATTTCGCCGAAAGCGAAGTTCCGGCCGAAATGTTGGAACTCGTAAATACTGAAAGCGCCAATACTTTAGAAAAAATCTGCGAATTAGATGATGCCCTTACCGAAAAGTTTTTGAACGGCGAAACTCCAAGTCTGGACGAGCTGAAGGCGGCGCTTCGTAAAGCCACCCTCGAGCTGAAAGCATTTCCCGTTTTTTGCGGAGCTGCATTTAAAAATAAGGGCGTTCAGCAGCTGCTGGATGCCGTTATCGATTACTTACCTTCCCCTCTGGACAAGCCTATTGTCACCGGCATGAATCCAATAAAGCCTGAGCTGACTGTTGAGTGTAAAACAAGATTCGATGAGCCTGCAGCGGCTATTGCGTTTAA
>JANOJH010000252.1:0-5551 GCA_031408135.1 Bdellovibrio sp.
ATCCATTTGAGCTTTTGTATAAGTCTCACAATCAGTGCATTTCTCGGCGGGCTTGCCGGCTTCAGTTTTTACTCTGGCGGTTCTATTTCCACCCGAACTGATGGCTTCCATACCAGGGCCAGATAGTTGCTCGGGCAGAGCAGCCACATCTGCCGGCGGTCGAGATCGGTCAAGCGCTGCCGCAACCTCGATTATAGCCTGCTCAGGCGCAGCGGCTAATTGTGACATTTCGATAAATCCGGCATCTTTCGAACTGGCCGAGAAATAATATTGGCTACCTAGAGCTGCAAAGAGCACGGTAGATAGTATCCACTTTTGACTTGTAAACCGTTTCATATATCCTCCAGTTAAACAGACCATCCCGGTCTTTTTTTTAATTCAATGCTAAGTAAAGCGAACCACGGACCATGTGTCGGACTGAGACAGTGCAATTAAGCTACTGTTTTTATTAAATAAAATGAGAATTAAAAACTGTTTCAATATGGAATGCGTGTAGAACTTGTGGTGCTCTAAAATGGGAATCCGGATAATATCAAGTTATAACAACAGGTTACCGGTTTCGCCCTAAACTGCTGTTTGCAAAAAGTGACAGATGTCGTTTACCGGTATATAAATTCGATTATGAAGATTGAGTTTGCCGAAGCGCCTCGGCCCCCGCACATTGAGCCTTCGAATTGGTATGATTGGACCTGGCAATTGCGTACCTCGCTTAAATCTGAAAATGACTTTGCCGGATACTTCGAATTGTCGGATGCGGAACGGGGGGCCTTCAAAAAAGGTTCAGAAATTTTTAATATTCGGACAACTCCGTATTATGCTTCGCTGGCTTCTAAAACCAATGAACATGATCCGATCAGAAAAATTCTGGCTCCGCATGAAAAGGAATTGTTTGACCCGAAGCAGGCTCAAATTGATCCGCTGGGCGAAATGCGCAAGTCTAATCAGCCAACGGCAAGAATTATTCATCGCTATTCAGATCGTGTACTTTTTCTAGTCACGGATATCTGCAGTGTTTACTGTCGCTACTGTACCCGCAAACATTTTACCGGCAGCGATCAGGCTTTCATTAAGCAGAGTGAATTTGATGCCGCCATTGCGTACATTAAAAAGACCACCGGAATCCGCGAAGTAATATTATCCGGCGGAGATCCCCTGACTGTATCGGATGCGCAGCTTGAGCGAGTTTTATGTGAACTCCGGAATATTGAACATGTCGAGATCATCCGCATCGGTACACGAATGCCGGTTGTTGCTCCGATGCGTGTTACAGATGACCTGATCAAAGTAATAAAAAAAGCCAAACCCGTTTTTCTGATGACCCATTTTAATCATCCGAAAGAACTCACCACTGAGGCCGCACTTGCGGTGGAGAAGTTTGTTGATAACGGCATTCCGGTAATGAACCAGATGGTTTTACTTAACGGCGTCAACAATCATGCGGCCGTGGTTCAGGCGCTGTCGCGTCGGCTTCTCTATTTGCGGGCAAAACCGTATTACATGTTTCAGTGCGATCCTTCGATCGGCACGGATCATCTGCGCACAAGTATCGAAGACTCACTTGAAATTCAGAAACAACTCTGGGGGCATTTGTCCGGGTTAGCAATGCCGATGCTTTCGGTAGACATTCCGGATGGCGGTGGCAAAGCCTATTACGTGCCGAAATTCGAAACAAAAGTTTCTGCTGAAGGCAGGAAATTCACAGGCTGGGATGGGGTTGAATCGGAATATCTGAATCCGGATCCGGCTACAATTATCAAACCAGTTGATTTTGAAAATTATCTTTCGGAGTGGGAATCTCTTAGAAATTCTAAAAATAAAACAGCAATTAAATCGCCGGTTGTTAAATAGCGCTACAAATTCCTTTCCATGGGTATCTGCTCATATCTAATTTAAAGCGTATTAGGTGTGCTTTAGGTAATTATTGACAATATACATACAAATGATGTACATTGATTTTATGGGTGAGTTGTTTCGAATTAATAGTAAGATCAAGATTATCGTCTGGCCAAAGGATCATGACCCAGCCCATGTGCATGTTATTGTGCGTTCGGAAGGAATTGAATTCAGAGTTTATCTTTCAGATTTAAGTGTTGAGCATATTACGACAGATCAACTCTCATCGCGTGATGAAAAAATGGTCTTAGCATTTATTAAAAATAATTTAACTTTTATCAAGGAGAAATGGCATGAAATCCAAAAAGATCAATAGAAAAAAATCTAACATACTTTCAGAGGACGATTTTAAACCAGAAAATATTAAAGCTAATATTACTATTCGTGTATCGGGTGATTTATTAGATGCTTATCGTGTTGAAGCCGAAAAACTTGGTATTGGCTATCAAACGTTAATGCAAATTAAACTTAAAGAAGCTTTAGAAAACCCTTTTGAAAAAAGATTAGAGCGCCTTGAAGAGGCTATGCGTCGAAGTAAGGTTGGTTAAATGGGTGCCGAGGAAACAGGTGTTAACTGTGATCCTAATGAGATTGCTTTGTTTTCAGTCGAAAGTGCTATTGATTCAAATTGAATCTTGATCTTTGGATTGGTTCCGGCAATTTCCAGATCCAGTTTATAATTTATTTCAGGGCGTTCAGAAAAAGTGCCAGCAACACAATTCCGCCGCCCACCGACTGTTGAGCGGTTAACTGCTCGCCGAGCAGAAGCCACGCCGCAAGTGCTGCGACCACAGGCTCGATCATCACGATAATCGAAGCTTTTGCGCTTGAAAGTTTTTGCAGCCCGGCCAGAAATAATGTCATGGGCCCGATCGTCGACACAACCGCGATACCCAGAATAATAAAAGCCTGTTGCGAGGTCAACTGGGGAATCCGGCTGAAACTCGGTTGATGAAAAATAAAAAGCGCCAGGCCTGCCGAAATTATAACATAAAGACTTGAGGTTAATGGTGGCACCTTCTGCTGGTGTCTGCCACTAACCAGAACATAAACCGAATAGGCGAAAGCCGCGGCAATTGCAAATATCACCGACGAAAGCGAATGCACCACCAATGGACCCCAGAGCAACACCATCAGCCCTGCACAGGCCAGCACAAGACTGAAAACCTGCCGGTGCGGCATTCGTTCTTTAAGAATGAAATGCGCCCCTAGGCTGACGAAGATCGGAAAGGTAAAAAGTAACAAAGCCGCAAGTGCCACTGAAATACCTTCAATGGATTTAAAATATAAAGTTGAAAACACGGCATAGCCGAAAATACCGAGTGCGGCAGAGATGGCTAATTGTTTTAAATTAATTTTGAGCAGTTTCGGTTTATAAAATAGCAGGCCGATAAATAAAATGAACGCCGCAAGTGCGAACCGGAATGTCAGAAGTTCGCCCACACTCAGGCCGCTTTGAAAGGCGAGCCTGCCGAAAACTCCGAGAAAGCCGAAACCGACTCCTGCAAGCAAAACAAAGACAAAACCCAGAGCTTGCTGCATCGACGTTAGACTTTTTCTAGGCGCGCGTACTTCGCAACGAATTTCTTGATAGTGTTATCCTGAAAGAGCACGCTGATTTTGAGCGAGTCGCCGGCGCCTTCAGTTGAAAATATCGAACCGACTCCGAAGGTCGGGTGACGGACGCGCTGGCCTTTATCATAGCCGCTGCCTCTTGAAACCTGTGGCGTAACCTGTGAGTACTCGTCATCTGAATAACTTGGTTGAGCGAACTCGTTAAAATCCTGACTACGGCTGATATTGGCCATAAATCGCGGTGTTTGCAGTGAACTGCCGCTGGCCGAAGAAAACTGGGTGAGTTCTTTCGGAATTTCGCGCAAGAAACGTGATGGCGGGTTCATTTGTTCTTGCCCCCAGACGCGTCGGATTTTGGCGTGTGTCATCCACAACTTTTCACGTGCGCGGGTCATACCGACATAGGCTAGCCTACGTTCTTCTTCCATATCTTCGGCATTTTCTTCGTCACCGCGTGAAGAGGGGAAAAGATTTTCTTCGCAACCGATAATAAAAACGTAAGGGTATTCAAGGCCTTTTGAAATATGCATGGTCATCATCGTAATGGCGCTGGTGGTTGTGTCGGCCTTATCGAGATCGGACGCCAGCGTCAGTTCTTCAAGGTAGTTTGAAAGCGTGGCTTCGTCGCCGCGCTCTTCTTCGAACTGGGCAATCGCATTGTCGAGTTCTTCAAGATTGGCGATGCGGGCCTCGGCCTCGGGTGAATCTTCTTTTTTAAGAACTTCAACGTACTCGGTTTTTTCAAGTACGATCGAATAAAATTCCGAAAGTTTAAACGAAACCTGTTGCGAGTGCAGATCAGCGATCAAATCATAGAAACGGCGCAACTTAGAGGTGGTGCCCGCATTGAAAACCCGTTCATTCACAGTCAGTAAAATGGCGTCAAAGAGCGAAATTTTCAGTTCGCTGGCTTTAGCTTCAAGCGTTTCAACCGTGGTTTTACCGATTCCACGGGCGGGAACATTGACGATCCGCTTTAGTGCGATGTCATCACTGAAGTTCTGTGAAAGACGTAAATAAGAAAGGACATCTTTAACTTCGGCCCGCTCATAGAATCTAATGCCACCGATCAGCCGATAAGGCAGCGCGATGGTACGGAGTTGTTCTTCAAGCACCCGCGACTGCGCATTTGTCCGGTAAAAAATAGCGTAATCGTTCAGTTCATGGTTGCCCGTTGAAATCATCCCCTGAATTGTTTTTGCAACAAAGCGGGCTTCATCATATTCATTGCGTTCTTCGCGGATCTGAATCAGTGAACCGGCGGCATTGCTTGTAAAAAGAGTTTTCTCTTTTCGTTGAGTGTTGTTGGCAATCAGCTTGGTGGCGGCCCCGACAATATTTGCGGAAGAGCGGTAATTTTCTTCAAGTTTGACGACTGCGGCTTCAGGAAAATCCTTTTCGAAATCGAGAATGTTTGAGCGCCGGAGCAACTCCCGCACCTTCGTCGCGAGGGCGTCGAGAGAGAAAGGCTTCTCCAGAAACTCGACAGGGGGCTCGAGCGCCCCCCGATCGACCAAGTCGGCGGCGTAGCCCGAAGAGAAAAGCACGGCGATATCGGGGCGCAGCGACCGCACCCGGGCGGCCAGCTCCCTCCCGTTCATCCTCGGAAGCACCATGTCGGTGAGGAGGAGGTCGATCCGCCCTTGGTGTCGTTCACAGCAATCGAGGGCCTCGGCCGGAGTCGCCGCCTCCATCACGGTATAGCCGAGCTCGCGCAGCAGATCCGCAGCTACCTCGCGGAGGTCGGCCTCGTCTTCGACAAGCAGGATTGTTTCGTTCAAAGGCGCCTGGAACATATTCTAGCCGTCTCCGGCAGCACGCTGGGAGATCCCCGCCGCTGGACGCATCCCCGAAGCGTGCAGTTTCTACAGTCTACAGACAGCGGCGGTGGCGGACCCTGAGCCTTGCGCCGGTAGCACCTTCCTCCGCCGGCAATTGACGCCCGTTTCATGCCTGGCACCGAGCTTGCTAATGTCGGCCCAAGAGAGCGGGCCGCCATCGCGGCACAACTCTCGAGAAGGAGACAAAAATGCTCGAGACGATTGCCGTGATTCTGATCGTCCTGTGGTTGCTCGGACTCGTG
>JANOJH010000402.1:0-1629 GCA_031408135.1 Bdellovibrio sp.
ATAAAATTATATTGGCGGCATGGCGAGGCGCCACCGGGCTGTCGGCAGTCGCCAACCCACCACACATTCCATTTCGGGCTCCAACAATGCCTCCATCCCTTGCCGATCGTGCAGAACAATGGAGAGCGTAGAGCACAATGGGGTTTGTCTTTATTAAATTCTGCTCCGCAGGAACTTCCTGTTTATAGAAATATATTACTGTCATCCGACAAAAATAAAGTAAGGCGGAGGTACGATGTACCACCGCCTTTTTTATGATGTTTGAGTTACCACACCAAAACATCATGGATAAAAATATCAAATTATCAGGTCAACCGATCCTTTGCCAGTTATTTTCTTTTATTCCCGATCATACGATCACCAATGCGGTGACGACTCATAAGTCTGATCGCTATTATAAGACCATGAGTACCAAAAAGCAATTGGTTTTTATTCTCTATGGAGTCATCACGCGATGTCACTCCCTTCAAAGCCTTTGTAAAAGTCTACTCCTACTTGAAAATAAACTACTCTATCTGGGCATCGATAGATTACCCTCTGTGAGCACGTTGAGCGATGCCAATATCAATCGCAATAGCGATGTGTTTGCTGATATCTATCGACAGCTTTATCAGCATCATAAAAGTTATTTGTCGGAGCGTTGTTTTTCCTTGCCCCTGAACGGAGAGCTGGACAACGCCAAAGTAAATCTGTTCGATGCAACCACCATAACACTATTTGTCGATGTTTTCAAAGGAGTAGGACGTAACCCGATAAACGGAAAACGAAAGGGAGGTTTGAAAGTACAAGCACAAATGCCCTTATCTGGCTTTGTGCCTGATTTAATCACCATTACTGAGGGTAGCTGCAACGATAAAAACTTCCTCGGACAGCTCAACCCTTCTGCGGGCACCATTTATGTCTTCGATAAGGGGTATGTGAACTTCACCGTCTTTGATCAATGGACAAGAAAAGGGGTATATTTTGTAACGCGCCTCAACGAGAATGCCGTGTATGAGGTGGTGGGATCAATAACCAACGACATCGGAGAATATGCATCGGGAGGAACTATACGAGATGAAATTATTCAACTCAAACTGGCTGATCATCAACACCTTTTAAGAGCTCGGCTGATCACTTATAAAGATCCTTTAACGGGAAAGGCGTTGAAGTTCCTGACCAATATGTTTGACTATCAAGCGACCACCGTAACTCTACTCTATAAAAATCGGTGGAGCATGGAAGTGCTGTTCAAACGGCTCAAGCAAAATTTCGAACTCAGCTATTTTTACTCGGACAGCCCACAGGGTATTAAAACACAGATTTGGATTGGCCTTATCGCCCATCTACTATTCAACGTTATTTACAAACAACTCAAAGAGTGTGAACAGTTCACCACCTTGGTAAGCATGGCATCCAATAACTTAGGATCATACATTTGCTTGATTTCTTTAGTGAAGATGCGCGATAAGCTATCAGCAGCACAACGGGATATTAAAAAACTACAGCAGCTAATGAATACACAAAAAATTGGGGGTCTTTTTGAGACTATTGAAAACTCCTCCTAATCAAACTAATTTCAATGTTTTTTTCTGAAATTGCGTTTTAGTCGGATGACAGTAATAAATATTCATGATTTCAATCGTTTAG
>JANOJH010000404.1:0-3437 GCA_031408135.1 Bdellovibrio sp.
GAAATCGTCGATCTCGGTAAAAAGCTGCTCGTGCCTTTTGAAAAAATCTGGCCCTGTTATCTGGCCAAAGACAAATGGTGCGGCGAGTGCGAATCCTGTAAACGCAGTAAGCGGGCATTTGTGGCCGCTCGCCTCGATCTAAAACCATTTTTTGAAAAGTATTAAAATGAAAACCAAGTTTATTACCAAAAAA
Organism: Bdellovibrio sp.; assembly: GCA_031408135.1. Taxonomy (GTDB): domain Bacteria; phylum Bdellovibrionota; class Bdellovibrionia; order Bdellovibrionales; family Bdellovibrionaceae; genus Pseudobdellovibrio. The sequence goes on from JANOJH010000404.1 coordinate 194, forward strand.
ATCAACTACGATGGTTCGCAACTGCAGCCGCTTTATTCGTATGTTCATCACCAATTGCACGGTGATTCAATTGTGGCGTTCATCGGCGCCTGCGATGTAACGGCTGAACACATGGTCGACGCAGAAGATTTCGTGGTTAATGCCAAAATTCAATCAGACAGAATGCTCCACTTTATTGTTGAACTGTTCGGCCAGAATTTGATGACAGCAGTTGCCATGCAACGGCTGCTTGTTTCAATTGCGCAGAATCTTTTGCTTGAGATGGGTCATTCACTTGTTCGTAGTGGTGACGATCTTTATTTTAAAAAGAAGAAGTTGAGTGTTTCGATCGCTTCAATCTCAGCTGTTTCAAGCCAGATTCATCTGGGTATAAATATTTCAAATACCGGCACTCCGGTACCGACCTGCGCTTTAAGTGATTTTTCGGTAGAGCCTTCGAAGTTTGCCAACGAAGTGCTGGCTAAATTTTCGGTGGAGTATGTTTCGATTGTTGAGGCCACGCAGAAAGTTAAGCCTTTAGGTTAATAACTCCCTACGTATCTTCTTTCGGAGTGGTGTCGTTGGCTTTTATTTTTGTGGTTGCGTAAGCATGATTGCAAAGCAAACTTGCGATCCTGCGGTATTCACTCAGCAGATCAAGGTGGATCGAACTTGTGTTGATAGATTCTCTTAAGCCCTGATTTAAACGGTAGATATGGTTTTCACGATATTGAATTTCGGTTTTAGCAAGTTCGCGCTTCAGCTGAATAGCTAGTTCACACATTTTTGGGTTGTCGTAGGCATTAATTCCCATCGAAGCCACTTTAACCACTTGCGCCTGCATGGCCTGAATTTCCGCAAGGCCCTGGGCTGAAAACTCAAGCTTCAACGCGTGTTTTTTAATTGCGAGGGTACGGATATTGATGTCGATGGAATCGGCTGCGCGTTCAAGATCACTGATGAACATGATCATATTCATTATGTTCTGGTGCACAACCGTATTGCTCTGGTTGGCATGATCGAGCAAAAACATTTTGATTTCACGGTAAAGAAAATCCACCTGATTGTCGCGGTCTTTGATCGACTGCACAAGCATCGGGTCTTCGGTTTCGAACAGGTGCACCGAATCTTTAATCATATTCAGAACGATGTCGGCCATGCGCATGATTTCCCGCTGGGCATATGAAATGGCAAGGGAGGAATTCTGATACGTGTTCATTGTCAGAAATTCTGCGCCGAATTCATCTGCGGCACTCTTCGGAAACATTTTTTCGATCAATTCGGCACCTTTTTTTATGAACGGAAAGAAAATAACGGCCGACGCAATATTAAAAAAGAGGTGCGCATTGGCAATAGTCCGGCTTACAGAAGTACTGAAAATCTCGACGAAATCGATAAAGTAAGCGGTTATCGGATAAAAAATTACAACACTTATTGTTTTATAAAAGAAGTGGGCCCAAGCCACCTGTTTGCCGATATAATTACTGCCTACTGCGGCAAAAAGGGCTGTGCTAGTCGTGCCGATGTTGGCTCCGTAAACCCACAAGACGGCATCGTGCGGTGAAATCACACCGGCACTGGCCAGACTCATTGCAAGACCGATTGTCACGGCACTACTGTGAACGAAGGCACAGAAAACCACCGCTGCAGAAAATGAATAAAAAGAATTGTTGCGTATCGATTGGAAAAATTCCTGCAGGAACTCGATTTTTGCAAAATAACTCGAACTGGTCGAGATCATCGCAAGACCAATGAAAATCAGTGAAAACCCCATAAGCACGGTAGCGATATTTTTTATCGTCTGTTTCTTCGCGAGAAAATAAACCGAAAAGCCAAGGATGAATGCCGGCAGAGCATAAGGCGCCAGATTAAAAGAAATCAATTGAACAGTAATGGTCGAGCCAATGGCTGTGCCAATAATAATACCCATAACCTGTGGCAGCTTGATCACCCGTGCGGTGCCAAGGCCAACCAACATAGACGTTACGGCGCCGGAACTTTGAAGAATTGTCGTTAATGCAACTCCCACGGTAATCGATAGAAAGTGTGAGGATGACACTTTATTCATCAACGATGTAATTCTGGTCGCCATCAATTTTTCAAGACTATAAGAGGCCATCGTGCTGCCATAAAGAAAGAAAGAAATTCCCGCGAGCAATATGATTAGAAAAGAATTTTGAAAATCAATCATCGCGGGTTGTGCTCCATAAGTGGGACTAAGTAATTGATTGCATTCATCTTAATAATTTATCAAAGTAATTTAATGTCAGCTAGTATAAATAACCAGATCGATAGTCCAGTTGTTGAAGTCGTAGCACTTGCATTGCAGAACACAACTGATAAAAAATTTCTTCTGGCCAGGCGTGGTCCAGGCGGGTCGGGTGCCGGGTGCTGGGAGTTTCCGGGCGGAAAAATCGAACTTGGCGAAACTCAAGAGCAGGCGCTTTGCAGGGAAATCCTCGAAGAACTGGCTTTTGTTCTGGAGCCACAGCAGCTAACCTATGTGGGCAAAAATGAACACGCCTATGAAAACCGCAAAGTCCGTATTTTCCTTTTCCGCTGTGAAGTCAATTACCGGCCCGAGTTCCGATTGCTCGATCATGACTGTGCCGATTGGTATTCGGTTGATCAAATGAAAGAAATTAATTTAAGTGAAGCCGATAAGTCCTTTATATCTTTAATTTAAATTTGTAGTTGTTGAAGAACAATCTGACGATGTTCAACATAAAGGGCGAGTTCCATCAAAAAAGATGATTCTTAACTGACATTCGGTCTAAACTATTACAAAGGTGGAGTTTTGGGTGTCGGTCGACCATAAAAAATTTTTCATTTTTCCTCTAACGAATATCAATTTGTTTCCGGCCACGACCAAGCCGCTTAATATTTTTGAACCTCGCTATGTTGAAATGGTCAATCAATCGATTCTGCTTGGTATTCCGATTGCGCTTTGCTTTGTACCCGAAGACTCAAACGAAATCAGGCCGATTGCCGGCTATTCCATTCCGCAGGTAATCGAGCGAAGGCCCGATGGTACCCTACTAGTATTTATGTCTGGTCAGGGTAAAGCGCTGTTAAACCTCGCAACGATCAAAACCAAAGATACCGTTTCGAGTATGGAAGGCACAGTCGTATTTCAGGACAAAATACTGGATGAGAATCTGAAACCGAAATATATGGCACTTAGTGAAGTGCTGGTCAGATGGGTTACAAAGCATGTGGTCGATTTTCATCAACGCGAAATTTTCGTAAAAAGCCTGCTGGGGCC
>JANOJH010000422.1:0-4749 GCA_031408135.1 Bdellovibrio sp.
GTGTTAATATAGGGCGAGTTCGGCTCCCCCGTCCGATTCAGCCGGGGATTTTATCTCTAAGTATTTGATTTTATTTAGAAAATTGGCGGAGAGAACGGGACTCGAACCCGCGGCCTTCCGCGTGACAGGCGGACGTTATAACCAACTTAACTACCTCTCCGCAGTAAGTGACAAATGTGAAGGTAAAAACTAAGACTTAAAGCTTTGAAATTCAACTACTAATTAATTTGTGCCCACAATTAAAGCACTTTAAAAAATCTTATCCCAAACCTCAGCACTAAACCCAACAGTTCCACTCTTAGCAGTAAGCAAAAACGGACGTTTCACAAGTTTACCATTTTGAGAAAGCAGCTTAAACGCTTCTGATTCGCTCATGCCGGCTTTAAGTTTTTCAGACATGCCGAGCAGCCGGTACTGCTCGCCGGAGGTATTGAAGAGGCGATTAAGACCAAATCCTGCGGCTTTCAGGTGGTCGAGCATGGTGGAGAGTTCTTTTATGCTGGGTGACGTATCAACGATATTGTGTTGTTCGAACTTGAGCCCTTTGGCTTTTAGGAATTGCAGGGCTTTTGCACAGGTGCTGCATTTGTTGTAGTGGTAGATTTTTATCATAGTTAATAGGTATGGCAGAAAAAAAGACGTGAAGGCAACCGAAAATGTAGTATCCTGTAATTCATTAAACCGATAAACAAGGAAGTTTTATGAAAACAATATTTTTAGGTCTCACTTTAATTTCATCACTCGTGTTCGCAGAATCGGCAACCGTTGCCGTCTCCGGAATGCATTGCTCGGGCTGCAAACACGAAATCCGATCTAAAGTATGCGAAAGTACAGAAGCTAAAGAAAAGTACGAAAGTTGTTCAGTTGAATTCACCGACCAGAAAAAAGAAAAAGGCGAAATCAAAATCACTGCAAAAAAAGATGTTAAAGTTGACTTAGAGTTGGTTAAAGCCGGCGTTAAAGCGGCGGGCAAAGAGTACAAGATTACTAAAGAAGAAGTTAAAAACTAGAAGTAGGTCGTTTCATGGCTTACGAAAAAATCGAAAATTTATTGTGGCTCGATATGGAAATGTCGGGCCTGGATGTTAACAAAGAAGTTATCATCGAAGTGGCCTGCATTGTGACGGATATGAATTTTCGTGAGCTGGATTGTTTTGAAACCGTGGTGAAACAGCCGCAGGTTTACTTGGATAATATGGACGCTTGGAACACCGAACATCATAAGAAGTCGGGCTTAACTGCTAAGGTGCCAACCGGTATGGAACCCGACATGGTTGAGCATAAGTTAATCGATATGATCGATCGGCATTTTCCGTTATCGAAGGTGGATTTGAAAAAGCGCCCGATATTATCGGGAAATTCAATTATGCAGGACCGGATATTTATTGATAAGTATTTTAAGAATCTATCGGCCCGCCTGCACTACCGCATGGTTGATGTCAGTTCCTTTAAGATTGTTATGACGAATAAATTTGAAATTGAATACCGTAAGCAGAATTCGCACCGGGCTTTGGATGACATCCGCGAGAGCATCGGCGAACTTCGATTTTATTTAGATCATATCGTTAAAAAATAATTTAAGTGATTCGGTCAGATGTGCCCAGAATAATGTCTTTTCGGGGATACAACATTAATATATTGATAATTCCAGCAAGAGCGAATGGCAGTATCCTTTTTGGATTACCCGTTACGATGACGAGCACGAATCCAAGCATAACGACTGATTCACTAAGGCTTAAGGTTATAATAAATCCAACAAGGTAAGCCTGCAGGGTTTTAACATTATTGTTCAGCTTCTGAATATTCTTGAAGTTCTTATTAAGTAGCTTCGGAATCATGCGGCCTGCGATTAGTATTCCAACAGCAATTATCAGAAATGGTGTTTCGAGCGGAGATTCGACAATTTCTTTAGGCGTCAGCACGTTAAATGCGACATAGACAAGAACGCCAGAGTAAAAAAGCAAACCCAGCCATATGATTTTCATCACATTAAGCTGGGCGGTTTCTTTATCTGTGTTTACAGATTCTATCGTCACAATTAGTAACGATAGTGCTCTGGCTTGAACGGACCATCAACGTCGGTATGAAGGTACTTTGCCTGTTTGGTTGTTAACTTTGTAAGTTTAACGCCCAATTGGCCAAGGTGAAGCGCTGCAACTTTTTCGTCTAAGTGTTTAGGTAAACGTGTGATTGCAATTTCCTGGTACTTGTCGCGGTTCGTGTAAAGTTCGATCTGCGCCAACACCTGATTTGTGAATGAGTTACTCATTACGAATGAGGGATGACCGGTGCCGCAGCCTAAATTCACTAAGCGGCCTTTTGCCAGAACGATCACTTGAGTGCCGTTTTTCATAACGTGAATATCGACCTGAGGCTTAACTTCGCGGGCCTTAGAGTTTTTATTCAACCACGCCATATCGATTTCGATATCGAAATGACCGATGTTGCAAACAATCGCGTTTTCTTTCATTTTCAGGAAATGCTTTTCAGTGATGATATCGCAGCAACCGGTTGCTGTAACAAAGATATCGGCTTTTGAAGCCGCTTCATCCATAGTTGTAACTTCGAAACCTTCCATTGCCGCCTGCAATGCGCAGATCGGATCAACTTCGGTAATTAAAACGCGTGCGCCGAGGCCACGAACTGATTGTGCGCAACCTTTACCAACATCGCCGTAACCTGCAACAACGATGATTTTTCCGGCAACCATAACATCGGTTGCACGCTTAATACCGTCTGCCAGAGACTCGCGGCAGCCGTAAAGATTATCAAATTTTGATTTTGTAACCGAGTCATTAACGTTGATAGCTGGTACTTTCAGTTTTTTGTTTTTCAGCATCACTTCGAGATTGTGTACGCCGGTGGTGGTTTCTTCAGAAAGACCTACGATTTTACGGAGCTCTTTAGCAAAGCGCGGCTCGTGCATCATGTTTGTTAAATCGCCGCCGTCATCTAAAATCAGGTTGTAACCTTCCGCGCCCCAGCCCGTGATGGTCTGTTCGATACACCAGTTGAATTCAATGTCGGTTAAACCTTTCCATGCAAATACCGGAATACCGGCTGCGGCAACCGCAACGGCTGCATGATCCTGAGTTGAAAAGATATTGCATGAAGACCAACGAACTTTTGCTCCGAGGTGAGTTAAAGTTTCGATTAATACTGCTGTTTGAATTGTCATGTGAAGGCAACCGGCAATCTTAGCGCCTTTAAGCGGTTGGGTTTTGCCGAATTCTTTTCTTAAAGCCATTAATCCCGGCATTTCTTTTTCGGCGATCTTAATTTCTTCGCGGCCCCAACGAGCCAAATCAGCGAATACTTTCGGATTGTTCATCGCTTCTTTGCAAACAGCGTAATCCGGAGTGGGAGTTTTTGTTTTAGTTGTCGTTTTTGCCGGGGTTTTCAATGTTACGGGCTTTTTCATTTTCGCAGTTCCTTGTGTAGTGGTTCGCATCTTCGGGCTTTCCTTTGGTCTTTTAGGTGTTTATTTCATCAATATTTTCATCTATTTTAAGCTATTAATCCAGTGTTAAAATTTCATACCCTGTGTCGGTTAACAGGACCGTATGCTCAAATTGCGCTGACAGTTTACCGTCTGCAGTTTCATAGTACTTGATCGAAGAACCATGAATAGGTTTTTCAATATACTCATCCGTGCCTTCGTTGACCATCGGTTCCACCGTAAAACAGGTCCAAGGACGAAGTTTTTCGCCTTTACCTTTTTTTCCGAATGCCGGCACAAAAGGCTCTGAGTGAAAAACCCGGCCGATACCGTGCCCGCCGATTTCTTTAATCGTGGTATATCCTTTTCGGGTGACGAATTTATTAGTTTCAAATCCGATATCACCCGTCCAGCCGTTCGGCGTGATTGCTTCAATTCCGATCATCATGGCCTCATAGGCCACCTGTACAAGATCTTTTGCAATTGGAGATACTTCACCGACCATAAATGTTTTTGAAGTGTCCCCGAAGAAGCCGTCTTTTTTTACAGTGACGTCGATATTGAGGATGTCGCCTTCTTTAACGATGTAATCGCCGGGAAGGCCATGGCAAACAACTTGATTGGGTGAAATGCATGTAGATAATGGATAGCCGTGGTAACCGATGCAGGCCGAAGTACCACCGATTGAGAGCGTGTAATCATTGGCTATTTCATCGAGTTCGTAAGTTGTGATGCCGGGCTTAATGAGCTTTCCGGTATAAATAAGAACCTTTGCTGCCATCTTGCAGGCCACACGCATTTTCAGAATTTCATCTTTGCTGAGAGGTTTTTGCATCGAGGAATATGTTAAACGAAAAAACCCCTGAAAGCCAGAGGCAATCAGGGGTTAATAAGTAAACTTTAAGTTAATTAAAATTTATTTTAAATGCTTAGAAACAAGCTTAGTCATTTCAAACATAGATACTTGTGCTTTGTTGAAGATAGGCTTCAATTTGTCATCAGCATTGATGTTTCTACGGTTTTTAGCATCTTGAAGATTGTTCTTCTTGATGTAAGCCCATAATTTTTTAACAACTTCAGTACGAGGAAGTGGCGTGCTACCAACGATAGCGGCTAAAGTTACAGAAGGAGTTAAAGCCTTCATGAAAGCTGCATTTGGCTTTCTTTTAGTAGCGGCTTTTTTAGGAGCTGCGGCTTTTTTAGGAGCTGCGGCTTTCTTTGGAGCTGCTGTTTTAGTAGCTGTCTTCTTTGCGGCTTTTTTAGGAGCTGCTTTCTTCGTAGCTTTTTTTGCTTTTGCCATTGTATGTCCT
>JANOJH010000449.1:0-6011 GCA_031408135.1 Bdellovibrio sp.
TTGTTAAAAAAACGGAAATTACACCGCAAAAACACCTGATGTTCAGCAACGGTAAATATTTTCTCCCGAAGCACTCAATATTGTAGCGCCACCATCACTTACAACATGAGCCTTTCCCAGAGCGATGCAAAGCCAAATGCCGAAGCCGTACTTCTTTTGAAATTGTCTAAGGACTGACAACGTTAAATTAAGGGAATTGATTGCAGAAAAAAAACAAGTCTATTCCGAATACATTTTCGAATTTAAGCCTGAGGCCGCAACAGTTGAAATTAAAAAGGATACAAATCCGTCCGGTAAAAAAGTTAAAAAATTAAACTGAAGTCGCTTTTTTGTCGCGCGCTTCGATCTGCCTGCTGATATTATACATAAGGTACATTGAAATCAGAACTGTGCCTGTCAGAATGTAACCTAACGTGTCGAAGTGATCCAGCTTGCCCGATGAGGTCTCAACGACAATCAAACCGGCAATGACAGACGCAACCCCACCTGAAATCTGCTGCAAAGACGAAGTCACGGCCATAAATGCGCCACGATTTTCAGGCGTGGGAATGGCTGACATCAGCGCCTGAGCCGGAATAATCCGCGAAAAAATTGCACAGAATAAAAGTACGTTAACAAGAATCACAAGTGGTAAAGGCGTAATACCCAGGTTCGTATATATCAGCACCATAACAATAGTCAGCAGCGCCCCGAAAACGAATACTTTTAGCTTACCGAAAGTATCGCTGGCTCTGCCAACCAATGGGCCAATAAAAATTGCGGCAATTCCCGTAATTAAATAGATTACCGGAAGTTTAGCAAATGGAATCTGTAAATTGTTGACTGTAAAAGCACTGCCAAAAGGCATGAGCATGAAGCCACCTATCGACATCAGCGCCATTGTTGCAAATGCAATTATGTACTGCGGGTTCTTAAGAGTGTGCCACAAATGAAGAATAGCTGCCTTATCTGATTTATATTTGAGATGTTCGTTAATTGGTTTCAAAAATTTCAGGATTACAACAAGTGCAATTGAAGCCAGCGCTACGATCAACATGAATGGCATATGCCAGCCCCAAAGGCTCGATAGATAAAGCCCTGCCGGAATTCCGAGGATTTGGCTGGATGCAAACGCTGTCTGCAAAAATCCGATTACCCGCCCCCGCATGTTAAAAGGAAATAGATCCGTTGTAATTGCTAAAACCACAGAGCCGACAACGCCTCCGAACAATCCGGTCACCATGCGTGCAATCAGCAGAAAATAGTGATTGGTGGCAATTCCGCATAAAAAAGTACCGACAATAAATCCGGTATAGAAAAAAATCAGCAGTTTTTTGCGATCGTAGCGGTCGGCAAAACCCGCAGCCAGCAATCCTGAAATTCCGGCGCTGAAGGCATATGCTGATACAACCACACCGAACTGAGCCGTGCTCATGTTCAAAGCCGGCATCATGATCGCTCCAAGTGGCGACATAATCATAAAATCAAGAATTATTGTAAACTGCAAAAATACTAAAATTGAAACAACTAATTTCTGATACTTTGTGAATTCCAATTTAGGTTGCCTTATTTTTTATTTAATATTAAATTTAATATTGGCCCGGTCATTAGCGTTGTTACAATTGCCATAATAACCAAAATTGTAAATAACGCCGGAGTTAATACTCCTACAGAAAGTCCGATATTGAGTACAATAATTTCAACCATACCGCGTGTGTTCATAAGAATTCCCAGAATTGCCGAGTCTTTCTCGTTCTTTCCTGAAATTCGTGCAGCCAGATATGTTCCTCCGAATTTACCGAGTATTGCTAGGCCAATAATGGCCGCGCAGACAAGCCAATCCTGCAAATCAACAAGTAATCCAATTTGAGTTTGAATGCCCGTCAGTGCAAAAAAGGCCGGTAAAAAGAGGATGCGGATAAATTCCTGAAGTCGCTCGGTAAGATCCTGTGCAATGGCACTCTCGCTTGGAATGATCGCTCCGAAAAGGAAAGCTCCGAATAAACCATGTATCCCAATAGCTTCAGTAATTGCGGCAGATACCAGCGTCCCGACAATTATAACTGAAAACGAAGATTCCGGTACTCTTCCTGTTTTTACATTTTTTTCTGACCATTTTTCTACAAAAGGGCGGATGAAAATTAACATGACTGAAAGATAAATTACAGTTAACCCCAGCGTTATTGCCGATCCTCCAAGCGCTGAGTTCATAAGTCCCGAAACAATTGCAACCAGACACCAAGCCGTAATGTCATTGGCTGCAGCACAGGTTAATGCTAATTCAGCAAGACTTGTCCGGTGCAATTTTGAGTCGGCTAAAATCCTGGCCAAAACCGGAAAGGCCGTTACGGACAGCGACACACCGAGAAAAATAGAAAATTCAAGTAATCCAACGCCGAGCGGAGCATACGTATCATAAATAAAACCTGCGAAAAACATCCCAAGCACAAAAGGCAGACCTATGCTGGCCTGAGAAATCAAAACTGCAGACTTTGCAGACTTGCTCAACCGCGGCAAATCAATTTCAAGACCTATTATGAAAAGGTAAAAAAGAATTCCGATTTCAGCAATATGCTTTAAGAGCGAAACAGTCTGCGGAGGAAAAACTATTCCGGTAAATTCAGGAAAGAAAAGTCCTATGCAGGAAGGCCCTAAAATTATTCCACCGAGAACTTCCCCCATAACCGTCGGCTGGCCGAATTTACGAAAAACATTCCCGACAAGTCTTGAAACGAGGATGACTAGGGCCAATGTGAAAATACTTGGTAGTAAAATATGCATTCAGAAACACTTTCTTACATCTTTGTTTTTGAGTCCAGCGTCAAAATCATCCAGTTTTAAATTTACCAGCTCTTGCTGAGGTGTCGGCATTGTTGATACTTCAAAAAAAAGCCAATTTATTGTGGCCCTCACCAGAAGAGGACAAGACTATTTAACTTTACCCGAGGATAGAAAAAATATTTTAGAATTAATCGACGAAGCCGTAGCCTCTGGTTGTCGCAAGCTTCGCGCCTGTGAGGCTTAATAGAACTGCAAAGCTCGTACAGAGAAGAGCTTGCGGGTATAGGAGCTTTAAAAACTATCGATTAAGAACGTTAAATGCTTGTTCTTGAATGATTTTTTGGATTTACCAACGATTAAAAGAAAAGAGCCCGATTAAAGGAGAAAAGCCAATTTTGTTGCTTAAAATTGGTGCAACCGCCAGGATTCGAACCTGGGACCCCAACATTCGTAGTGTTGTATTCTATCCAGCTGAACTACGGTTGCACTGTGCTTTGAACGCGAAAGACCTTTCTACATAAATTAGGGTCTAAAATCAAGAGCTGTGTAATGGCATACCTTGATTCTGTAAAAACACTATGGCATTTTACTTGAACGCGCTTTTAAGCGTGCATTAAGCTTTAAAATCATTTTTGCGGAGAAATGGGTGAGTGGCTTAAACCAAGCGTTTGCTAAACGCTCGTACGTTCAAAAGATGTACCGAGGGTTCAAATCCCTCTTTCTCCGCCAATTTCTAGTCTTTACTAGTAGGAAATTTTGCTCCCCTAGCAAATACATATTTTTTTCCCTTTTTAATTTTTCTTAAAATACTCTTTTCCTCTAAGCTCATTAAGTCAGCCCTTGCCGTCTCATAAGCCACTTTATTTCTATTTTTGTAAGTTTGCAGATCAATTTCCCTAGCTGGACTCTTTTGCAACGAAGAAATTATGTCCAGTTGACGGTCATTTATTTCTTGAGAACTCACCAATTTTTCTTTTAAAGAATTGGCTTCATTCTGCTTTCGTTTGAGATATTTAATAAAATCTTCGATAGCGTTTCTTGCCAGTTTTAATTTATACGTTAGAAAATATGTAACATCTCCCTCATCGCTTTCCACATATTTAAAAGCTCTGTAGTAGCCAGGTTTCCACTCCTGCTTTTTTATTTGTAGCGATATCGGTAAAAATTTGAACATCCAGTAATTTTTTTTAATCAAATACCAATAAAAAAGAGCCCTAGCGAGCCTCCCATTTCCGTCTACAAATGGATGAATATACCCAATTAAAAAATGTAAGATTGATGCTTTTACAAACGGATGAATATAGTTTTCTTCATCTCCATCATTTATAAATTTATATAATTGTTTTAGTTGATCCCTAGCTTGCTTTATCTTCGGCGGTATGTGAGCTAATTCGCCGGTCGGATTCTCCACAACTACTACTTCATCTTCGTCTGTTCGAAACCGTCCCTCATCCTTTTTTTGATCTAATGTTTTTATAGTTAAAATTTTATGTAGTTCAAATAAGAAATCGTCTGTCAGCTCTCTGTTTTTCCAGCTTTCAAGTTGGGCCATTGCATTATAATTATTTAAAATCATTTGCTCGTGCTTGTTTTTTGGCGCCAGTTGTTGCTCAATCATATTTTTTGCAACTTTTCGTGTTGTATTTGCACCCTCGATTTGGCTAGATGAAATGGCTTCTTCGATTAATCCATTTATTACTAGCCTATCTTTAGAGGCGTCGTCTGGCATACCTTCACCAGTTACTATTGTTCCAGAAGAGTGAGAATCAATGAAACTCAAATCTTTCATATGCTCTTTTGTTAAAAAAATAGAAAATGGATTGCCCCGTTCATCTATAACACCAATATTCTCTCTCCCTGTGCTTCGAGCCATTTTAAGAAACGTCCAGGCAGACTCAGGCCTGATATTTTTTGGCATCGGCTGGTACCGAAATTTATCCCAGTGTAGATACTCAGAGTTAGCTTTTTTTACCAACGCTTGCATATCCTTAGATGAAAACAGTTCTATCAACTCTTTTGGGTTTGCTAATGCCTTTTTCCAATCCGGCGGCTTTTTATACATATTACTACTAATTACTACTATTAGTAGTAATTAGCAAGTAGTTTCTACTTATCGCTGTAAATAGCTAAAATTACACAACTACTAGTGATAGTAGTTGTTAGTAGCTTTCTAGTAGAAACAGGTCTAGCTCGAGTGTACTAGTAGAAATAGGCCTTATCGAATACCGACAAGTTTATAGGGGGAAGGTCATAATTACAATTGGAAATGATTTGTCGCTAAAATTCGGAAAATCAATTTGGCCGCTTAAAACAGCTTTTCCATCAAAAGTTTTCAGACTGAATTTTTGTGTTTCAAATGAAAAAAGAACGCCACAATATGTAAATGCAATTAAAAAACACAACGCCAGATTCATTCTAGGTAGGTAACACAATTTCTATGCTCAATCACTGTATGATTTTTTGACAGATAAAAGATACACTCAGTAAAAAACTTATCTACTCTTGTCCGCCAAGTTCGATTTATTATAAAAACTTAATAACCGCAGTGGCCGAGGCCATAACAATAGTCACTATAGTTCCGAGTTTTATGGTCATGCGATATTCCAATTGTAGCATTTTATGCTCAAGACGTTCTGCTGCTGAATCAATTTTTGCATCGAGCCTGGCGACCGAACCATCAAGTTTAGTTTCTAAATTTCTAATATCTTGCTTTGTCGCCAATTCGTCCTCCAAAAATTCTGAAATAATTTGAACATGAGCTTCAGCTTGTTCTCTTGTTATTCCAGTGCCTTCGAGAATTTTAACATATTTTAGGGCATTATTCATTAGCAACCTCCAAAGTTATGTAAGTATGGCTGCAATTATAAAACACACCCTAAGTCTGATTATTTTGATCTGCCTCGAATTTTGGTACGAAATTCGAACCCCTTCATATGATACGACACCAAATCAAGCACATTGATTTACATGACAAACGCGAAGCACGCAGTTTGAAAGTCATCTACTTGTGTCCGCCAATTATTATTTCCTTTCATATCGAGTAATACTCTAAGCGGTAAAATCAACAGGATGAAGGTACGCCGTACCTACCCCCCCCGAACCTTGCTGCAAAAAAAAAAGACAAGATATCAAAATGAAACAACTAGAAAGCACCCGGCCCCGAATACAGGCTCCTGAATCACAATCAACATTATTTAATTAGAAAAAGTGAAGACCAAAGATCCGTAAACCGATACAGGACTATGAATATT
>JANOJH010000455.1:0-1379 GCA_031408135.1 Bdellovibrio sp.
GGTTTTTTATATGCGGGTTTTCAAATGGAAACTCGATAAAGAATACAACTTCCGTGTAGCTGACGATGAAAAAAATGTAGTCTTCAAAGGTAAAGTACTGGAGAAAGAAAAAATAACGACTGAGGCCGGCGAATTTAACGCCGTTAAACTAAAAGCCGAAGTTACAGCCCGAGGCAATCTGGCAAAGGCCACGGATTTTTATATGTGGATTTCCGATGACGACCGCAAATTTATTCTGCGGATCGAAGTCAAATTACCGGTGGGCTCGTTGGTATCAGAAGTCATTGAGATCAATGAAGGCCGTTGAAGAAGTGCTGAAATCCAATCTTGTCATTCAAACTGCGTTTCTCGGCGATTTGATTCTGAGCATTCCGCTTTTAAAGCGGATTAAAAAGTTATTCCCGGAAGATAAACTGATTGTCATGTGCAAAAGCGGCCTCGGTGAATTTCTGTTGAAAGAACATCTGGTGGATGAAGTGGTTGAGGTCGAAAAGGGGAATTCTGTCAGCTACCGGCAGGCCCGCACAGCGCTGGAAGCCTACCAGCTTCGCAATGTCTATTGTGTGCATCGTTCAATGCGTAGCTCGCTTTTTTCGGCCGGTCTGAAGGCCCAGAGAAAATTCGGTTTTTCTTCGCTGCTTGGATTCTGGATTTTTGATGAGGTCATTGATTATCCCGCTGCCAATCCCGAAGTATTAAGACAAATGGCAATTCTGGAATCTTCGGATCCTGAAACTTTAGAACAGCTTGCGGCAGAAGACTACTCGGTTCTTAACGATGCAGGTTTACCTGCGGTGCCACTGTTTTTTTCTTTTCCGGTATCGGTGCGGAAGCACGCGCCCTCAAAACGGGTGGCGATATTTCCCGGAAGTGTCTGGGCAACAAAAAAATGGACGAAGGCAGGGTTTGCTGAACTTGCGGTAATGCTTCGTAAGGCCGGCTATCAGATTGATTTGCTCGGCGGTCCTACCGAAAAAAAACTGTGTGCAGAAATTGCGGCTCAGGCGGGCGATGTGCAGGTGCTGGCCGGACGTCTGACAATTGCAGAAACCATCCGTTCGCTTGCAGATTACGATCTGGTTATTACAAATGACAGCGCACCCACACACATGGCGGCCTATCAAAATACCGCTGTGTTGACGATTTTCGGGCCAACGGTATTAAAGCAGGGTTTCAGACCGTGGAGTAACAAGGCTGTCGTGGTAGAAAATGCCGAACTGAAGTGCCGCCCCTGTGGAAAGCACGGCCATAATGTCTGTCCGCTGACTCATCACAACTGCATGAATACCATTTCAGCTAAAGCTGTGTTTACAAAAGCCCTGAAGTTTCTGCAGTCTAGCTGAAATCTTTTACGTTGATGGAATACTTCCGGATTTTAC
>JANOJH010000478.1:0-1324 GCA_031408135.1 Bdellovibrio sp.
TTTGAAAAAACTACTTACAACGACTTGCCTTACAAGTTTGAGGCAGGTACTCCAAACATTGCTGATGTTGTTGCCTTAAAGGAAGCCATTAATTTTATCAACGAATTAGGTAAAGAAAACATTGCCTCACATGAATCCGAATTGCTTAGTTATACAAAGGAAAAATTATCGGGTTTGGCTAAGGTTAAATTGATAGGCACATCCACACATAAAGTTGGTGTACAATCATTCGTCATTGAAGGCATTCATCATTTTGATATTGGCCAGATGTTGGATGCAAGAGGTATTGCCGTGCGAACCGGGCATCACTGTACACAGCCCCTGATGGAGCGATTCGGGATTGAAGGAACTGTAAGGGCTTCATTTGCTGTTTACAATACAAAGGCGGAGATTGATCAATTGATAGAAGGTCTTGGAAGAATTATTAAATTTATGAAATAAAACCGGATATGGAAAATGAAAAAAGACTTGTGGAGATCATGGCTGATTTGGTAATCAAGTTCGATGAGTTTATAGAAGGTCAGAAAGAGACTAATCAAAGGCTCGGAAAAGTTGAAGACGGAATCATTAAGCTAAATCTACAAACTGCCGAAAATACAAGAGCTATCCTTAAGCTAGCAGATAAGGTTGAATCAATAGCTGATCTAGAAAACAGAGTATCCAAAATTGAAAAAGTTGTCTTCAAATGACAATCAACGAAATCCAAGACAAAATCATTAACGAGTTTTCTCTCTTGGATGGAGACATGGAAATGACTGTCTTTTATGTGATGGAGTTGGGGCAAAAGCTACCCGATATGAACCAAGAAGACAAGACAGAAGATAACATTGTAAAGGGATGTCAGTCAAAAGTTTGGCTGACAGCCAAACTGGAAAATGAACGGATTCATTTTTCAGCGGATAGTAACACTGCCATCACCAAAGGTTTAGTAAGTTTGTTAGCTCGTGTTTTTTCAGGCCAGAAACCGGAAGATATCCTCGATGCTGACTTATATTTTATGAAAGAGATTGGGATGGAACGGTTTATTGGGACGCAACGTTCTAACGGCTTTGCGGCCATGATCAAACAAATGAAAATATATGCTCTTGCTTTTAAAATGCAATTAGAATTTAAGTCATGAGTGAGCTAGTTGAAAATAAAGAAGTAACACCCGCAGAAGTTCCGCAAGTTGATTTGCGTGAAAAAGTTCTTACTGCTTTGAAAACCATTTATGATCCTGAAATCCCAGTTGATATTTATGAATTAGGCCTGATTTATGAAATCAGCGTGTACCCGGTCAATAATGTCTTCATTTTAATGACGTTGACTTCGCCATCTTGTCCTT
>JANOJH010000498.1:0-11915 GCA_031408135.1 Bdellovibrio sp.
CCCATTTATTCACGCTTCCCGAAGTAAATATACCATCTGAAAACAGGTGCAAAGCCTCAGACGTTGAAGATTGATTGAACGCTATCTTAGCCGGATCCCAGGTGACTTGCGCTTTCAGACGTTCCATAAAGTCGGCCGAACTTTTGAAAGTATAAACGGACTGGCCTATTCCGGTAAGTTTGTTCATGCTGCTCCACATGGATTCAAATGAAATCGGAGCTGCAGTTATGCACGTGCCGCCGCAAATATTCGAAAGTTTGAAAAGCCCCCGGGTGATGGCGCCTTCGCGGAAATGGCCTTCGCCGGGATAACGGGTGGGATCGACTTTGTCGAATGGCTGACCGAGATAAGGCCCGGTTTGCCACAGATCCGGCGCGTTACCTGCTCTTTTGATATCAAACATAAATCCCGAGCCGCTTCCGATATTCTGAACTGAGTCGGAAAATCCGACCGAAGCAAAAAAGTAAGTCCAGCTTGTTGCAGAAATTCCTGCCGCGATCATTTTATTTTTGAATTCAGGATTGATTATATCAATTGAGGGGTCGGCATTGCCGATTGAGTTATACATTACCTGCGCTGCGAAGTAGTTCGCCCAACCCTCTGCCCACGCAAGGCGCGGGTCTACACGCGTAATGGCATAGTGTGCACCACCCGGTGAAGCGAGTGAGCCGCAGACGTTTTCAATATGATGGCCGAGTTCATGAATGATTTCGTAATCGTCAAAATGCGCAGCCGGCTCGAATGTAAAGTTTCCTAATTTTCCGCCGCTGATAAAAAGCGCGTTGATTTCCGGTTTATAGAAAGTTGAAGAAGGTAACTCAGAAGGATCGATTTCCGGATAATAATATTGAGCCGGATTGAAGCCGAGCTTCCAATAAATATTTACTTTGGCACTCAGACAGCTGACTCCGACAGCTCCGGTGTTGGCGTTGATGTACTGATAACTGGCGTAGATACTATTCAAGATATTGAACGGGCCACCTTCAACCTCTATTGAGTCGGTTTGCCGGGCGTAAGCCAGCAAGTTGACATTCGAGTCGTCGATGCCATTCGAAGATGCGATTGTTGAAATGTAATAAACCTCATTGGTATATTTATCTTTTTTGACGACGGCATTAGCGGTAACTTTTGAAAGCGCATGATTCATTCGTGCAAAAATACGTACTGTGTAATCTCCCGCAATCTTCGGAATCAAAAGATCAGAGGTCGCATTTAAGGCCTTAAGGTTTCCGCTCGCATCTGTTTTTCCGCATTGAACTATCTTATTGCTGGAATTGTATACGGCAACTTCCGCAAATTTTATCGGGAGTGGGTCTACAAGGGGATCTCCCTGAGTCATATTTTTCAATTTCAGAACGGAGTTGCTATTTTCGATTTCGTATTGGGTCACCAAGTTTACACCGCGTTTATAAAATTTTGCAGTACCTGATAGCGTTGTTGTCGTCGTGTAGGTATAAGTTGTACTGCATTCGGCAACTTCATATTTAAGGGAAAGATATTCTTCGTAATTAGAATTCCTCAGCGGTGAGCAACCTGCGCCGACAAAAAGAACGGTGGCCAAATAAATATAAAAAAAGCGATTTTTCACTCTAATATTTATCGGCATTTATAGGTATTGACTCGAGCTGTGCAATCAGGAGAAAGGTCTAGAAATGTGTCTCAATATGGGTCACAATGAGCGGGGAAGATAAGAAAATTGCAAAAAAAAAAGATTCGATGACAACTCTGAAAGATAAACCTCTTAGTGCAAGGTGGGTGACCATGATAACAACTTTAGGCTTCTCACTACGAGGTGAGCTTGCACACCATTGTCAGGGACAGTCCCCAATAATATGCTTGTAAGGTTTATTTTCGATGAGTTTTACGCCAGCGAACCCTCAGGTATAAGACTACCTAATTTTTTTAAAAAAGTCCATAAAACAGGACTCTAGAAATGCTGAAATAAACCGAAAAATAGGCATGTTTAATGCTTCGACGGTCTCAATTAGTACACTTGATTTTTATTTTCCATTTATCGTATTTTTTTATGGTCTAGCAATTAATTTCGTGCTTGAAATTCCGTATCTCGTATCCTTGGCGCAAAAGCGGATGCCGGTGCGGTATGCGGCGTTCGAAAGACACCGGAAAATCGCCCTCCTGTCGCTTTATGTTGGAGGCTTTTGGTCGTTACAGAATTTGTGGCTTTCTTGATTGACTTCGCTAGACGGGCTGCTAAGTTTCGCCTATGTCCCAAGGTCAATTTTTTGGATCAGACGAAGCCGTAAAACCCGATCGCAATAGCCGCGATTCAGTCGTCTATAATGTTGAACAACTCAACTCCCAAATTCGTCAAACGTTAGAAGGTCAGCTGGGTGTCGTTTGGGTGCAGGCTGAAATCTCAAATTTTAAACCGCATAGCTCGGGGCACTTTTATTTTTCATTAAAAGATTCTAAAGCGCAGATTTCCGCGATCATGTTCCGTGGTCACAATTCGAAGCTGAAATTTAAACCGCATGACGGTCTCGAAATTATTGTTCGCGGACGCATTACGGTCTATGAACCCAGGGGCACTTATCAGATCGTGTGCGAAACAATGGAGCCGGTCGGTGCAGGTGCATTGCAAAAGCAGTTCGAACAACTCAAAGAAAAGCTAAAACTTGAAGGACTTTTTGATGCGGCCAGAAAAAAACAAATTCCGGCTTATCCGCGACATGTTGCAATTGTTACTTCCCCGACAGGCGCAGCCATTCAAGACATTTTAAATATTATGAGTCGGAGAGCCCGCAATGTTCAACTGACGGTTGTACCGGCTTTGGTACAAGGTGCAGGGGCTGCGCATTCACTGCAGGAGGCTTTTAAAAGCGCATCCCGACTGCCGGTTGATGTCATTATCATTGGACGGGGCGGTGGCTCAATGGAAGACCTCTGGAGCTTTAACGATGAGAAATTAGTCCGGTTAATTGCCGAATCAAAAATACCGGTAATCTCGGCCGTAGGCCATGAAGTGGATTTCACCATTTGCGATTTCGTTGCCGATCTCAGGGCGCCGACTCCTTCAGCTGCCGCCGAGCTTGTTGCCAAGAGCGGCCTCGAAATCAGTCAGCGATTGAATCAGTTTGACCGACTCTTGCAATCCGGAATACAGAAGCTGCTTAAATTAAAAACTCAAAGTCTGATACTTACGATGAAAAGGCTGACAGATCCCAAAAAAAAATTGCAAGAGTATGCTTTCAGAAACGATGAGTTACTTTCAAGACTTGAACAGGCGATCAAAGTTTATTTTGCGCATCTTTCCAAGGATGTTCAGATTCTTGAAAAAAAACTTGTATCTCCGAAAGATGTAATTCAAAGGCTGCGGAATCTCATCGAGAAGTCTCAGTACCGGATTAACCGTGCAATTGAAGTTAAAATTAATAAGCTCGATTTTAATTTAAAAACCAATATGGGAAAGCTCGATTCTTTGAGCCCGCTGGCTGTTGTTGATCGAGGATACGCAATTGCAACTAACAAAGGTAAAGTTGTGAAAGCACTTAGTGATGTTAAAATTGAAGATTTGATAGAAGTTCGTGTTTCTGACGGAACTTTTTCAGCCGAGATAAAAAATTTAATGCCGATTACAAGGAGCTAGTATGGATTTCGAAAAAAAACTGAGCCGGTTAGAACAAATTGTTCAAAAGATGGAACGGGGCGATCTTGCACTTGAGGATTCGCTGAAAATTTTTGAGGAAGGTGTGAAACTCTCAAGAGATTGTCATGCTCAGTTGACAAAGGCAGAAGCCCAGGTCAAACAGCTTGTCGGATTTGATGATCAGGGAAATGCCGTAACAGCAGATTTTAAAACAGAAGATAATGAGTAATGCAGCCGAATTTAGACCAAAAGCAAATCGAATTTGTAATTCAGTTTGAAGACTGGCTTAAATCCTATCTGGCGGCGTCAGCTAACCTTATAAACAGTTCCACAACCTTGCGTGAAAGTCAGAGTTACAGTTTGGTATCGGGTGGGAAGCGTTTTCGGCCTTTTTTGGCTTCTTTGGTTTTTCAGCTTTTTTCACAGGAGCTACTGAGGATTAAGAATTTTTGCCTGGCCCTCGAAATGATTCATACCTATTCGCTGATTCATGATGATCTGCCCTGCATGGATAATGATGATTTCCGAAGAGGAAAGCCGGCGAATCACCGGGTTTTTTCAGAAGACATTTCTCTATTGGCAGGTGACGGACTATTGACTGATGCTTTCTTTCTTATTGCCGACGATAAATTATTGAATGCAAATGCGAAAATCGAACTGATCAGACTACTTTCGCAAAAAGCCGGTTCGAACGGAATGGTGGCTGGCCAGGCGCTGGATATGAAAGCTGATAAAAACCTTAGCTTTGCTGAACTCAGAATTATTCACGAAAAAAAAACGGCTAACCTTATTCAGGTTGCAGCCATCGGGGCAGGAATTGCCGCTGGTTGTACTGAAGTTGAGTTACATAATATTT
Organism: Bdellovibrio sp.; assembly: GCA_031408135.1. Taxonomy (GTDB): domain Bacteria; phylum Bdellovibrionota; class Bdellovibrionia; order Bdellovibrionales; family Bdellovibrionaceae; genus Pseudobdellovibrio. The sequence goes on from JANOJH010000498.1 coordinate 4,464, forward strand.
CAGAATTTTCTTTCAATTTGGGAATGGCATTTCAGATAAAGGATGATCTCCTGGATTCCAAAGATAAGTCGCAGGATTTCAAGAGCTACCTGAACTATTTGGGATTTGCCGAAACCCAAAAGGAACTCGAACGACATTCTGAATTGGCCGTTCATGCACTTAAATTACTCGGAAAAGATTCAGCCACTCTTGTCCAACTTGTCGAGTTTAACCTTAGAAGGAATTCCTAATTGCGATTGGATTTATTTCTGGTTCACCATAGGCTTGCAGTTTCGCGCACACAGGCGCAGGAGTTCATTCGTTGTGGCTATGTTTTTCTTGTTAATGAATCAGAAAAAGTTCAACTCTCAAAAGCCAGTTATGAAGTGGGTGAAAATCAATTGGCCCGAATTAGAGTTGAGCCTAATCACTTACAGAAGTTTGTTTCGAGGGCCGGGTTAAAATTGGTCGGCGCTTTGGTGGCTTTGAAAATTAGTGTTGCCGCTAAAGCGGTACTTGATGTGGGGCAGTCTACCGGCGGTTTTTCGGATTGTCTTTTACAGAGCCAGGCTCGACTGGTAGTCGGCGTGGACGTTGGACATGGGCAACTACATGACAAACTAAAAAATCACCCGCAAGTTAAATCAATCGAAGGTCTGAATGCAAAAGACCTAGGAACTGATGAGCGATTTCTGGCTTCTGTGCCTGCCGGAAAATTTGACCTTATCGTCATGGATGTTTCTTTCATTTCGATCACAAAAATTATGGCTCATCTCGTAAACTTCTTAAAGCCCGAAGGCGAATACCTCTTCTTAGTTAAGCCGCAATTTGAATGCGGCAGGGAATTCCTTGATAAAAATGGAATTGTGAACGATTCTTCGATTTACGCTGAGATTGAAAAAAGAGTTCGGTCAGTAGCTTTGGCAGTGTTTAAGAATGTTGAGTCTTATACGACTTCTGAAATCTTAGGTAAAGATGGAAACAGGGAGTATTTTATATATGGAAAAAACCTTAATTAAATTTGTTATATTTTTGGCGCTGACCGGCTGTGCGGTGAAGCCCGTATCGAAGAGCACCGGGCATCCCGCTGAGCCGCCAAAAACAGTTACGGCAAATCAGGAGCCGGCGAAGACCGAATCTACCACGGAAATTCCGTCCATAACCCAACCAACTCCCGTGCCGCCGACCAATGGCACTTCTTCTTCAAACAGACCAATTCCAAAAATCGGTTTGATTTTTTCCGGTGGCGGAGCCAAAGCCTGGGCGCACATCGGTGTTCTGAAAGAGATTGAAAAAGCCAAGTGGCCTGTTCATGCGGCAGCCGGTTTTGAGTGGGGAGCGGTCGTTGCCGCCGTTTATGCAAATAACTATTCTTCAAATGAAGTTGAATGGGAACTTTCCAAAGTGAAGGACTTGGGAAATCTGGAAGAAATCGGAAATGCGCTTTTCGAGAAGAAGAGTGTAAGCGATCTGAAAATACCATTTGTGTGTTCATCATTGAATATCAGCACCCAAGCTATTTACCTTCTGAATCGGGGACAATTGAACAAGTTGATTCCTTTTTGCCTGGCCCAGCCGCCACTAAGTAAACCTTATCAGCAAAGTGTTGCTGAAATGCACGATATATCCGGTTTGGCGCAGCACTTGCGTGCCACAGGGGCAAAAAAAATCGTGTTGATTAACGTTTTGGCTCAGAATAAAAAAAGTGCTTACACCGACAATTACCTTTCATCAGACAATATCTTATGGGTGAAATCAGCCGCCCTTATGGCTAAGAAAGTCTCTGGAGTTGATGACATCGTTAATATTAATCTGGATTCTTTTGGAATTTCCGATATTGATAAAAAACGCGAAATTATAGCCAAGGGGACCGAACTGGGTTATGATGAAATCAAGAAGCTAACTGTAAAATATGGCCTGTAGATAACTGTTAACCCATAAGAAAGTAATTTATGAGAAAACCGGCAGAAAATCCTGAAATTTTCAAACGAAGAAGAAAAAGAGTTGTTGCAAAACTGAATGGAGCCGCACTTATTGTTGCCGCTCATCCTGAACAGGTTCGGAATGATGATGTCCATCATTTTTACCGCCAGGATTCAAATTTGTATTATTTAACCGGTTTTGAAGAGCCCGAGAGTTTTTTGTTAATCCGACCTGGGTATGTTCCTGAAACGGTTATGTTTGTCCGCGAAAAAAATATGGAGCGAGAAACATGGGACGGGTTCCGATTCGGTCCTGATGGCGCTAAAAAAGAATTCCTGATCGACGAAGTTTATCCGATAGAAAAATTTGAGGAAAAGGCCGTAGAGTTGTTGAAAGGTTTTGAGGATCTGTATTACCGCCTGTATAAGAATCCGGAAGCTGATGAAAGAATTCAGAAAGTATTGCTGACATTGAAGCGAGCACAGGGACGAACAGGTTATGGCTTGTTGTCAATTAAGGATGCCGATTTATTTTTAGGCGAATTCCGTCTGAAAAAAGATGAAGACGATCTGGCAAATCAAAGAAGAGCCAGTCAGATAAGTGCAGATGCACATGTTGCTGCTATGAAATTTGTTAAGCCAGGGGTTAACGAACGTCAGGTGCAGGCCGTGCTTTCAAGTGAGTTTCATATGAGTGGCGCCGCACGCGTTGGCTATCCTTATATTATTGCGTCGGGGCCAAGTGCAACAACTCTCCATTATAATTTTAATGATCAGGTTTGCAAGAACGGTGATTTGTTGCTCATCGATGCAGGGGCCGAATACAACTATTATTCTGGCGACATTACCCGGACTTTTCCTGTGAATGGAAAATTTTCAGCGGCGCAGAGGAAAGTTTATCAAGGCGTCCTAAATGTTCAGAAAGAAATTATCGCTTATATTAAACCCGGAGTTTATTTTAAAGATCTGCACAAAATGGGTGAGGAAAAGCTGACAGATCTGATGTTTGAGCTTGGTCTTTTGAGCGGAAAAAAAGAAGATGCAATGAAGGCCAACGAACACCGGCGCTATTATCCTCACGGAGTCGGCCACTGGTTAGGAATGGATGTTCACGATTCAGGGCTTTATTTTATTAAAGGCGAGGCACGCCCTATTGAAATCGGAATGTGCTTTACGGTTGAACCTGGTCTTTACATTCCAATTGACGATAAGTCCGCTCCTGAAGAGCTGCGTGGTATTGGTGTGCGCATTGAAGACAACATTGTTGTAACAGCGAATGGCTGCGATAACTTAACTTCCAGCGCTCCTAAAGAAATCGATGAAATTGAAAAGCTGATGGCTCGGTCTTAATCGAATTAAAGTCAATTCAGGTTTATACTTTGTTCTTTCATTAGGTTATCGCTTTTCAAGTCTAAAAATTTGATTTGCGCCACCAAGGGTGCTGCGGCGTCATTTTCATCTGTGAAAAAATGGATAGTGACATAAAAATCTGAATTCGAATCCGTTGCAATTTTCATTTCAAGGATTTCATCTACATCTTTGTTGTATCTTTTCGTAATCTTGAAGATTTCAACTCGCGCTGGCTTTTTGAAGGTCAGAAGAAACTTCTTTAAAGCGAGGATTTTCGGGTTATTTTGTTCAAGCTCCATCTTTTTTTTTGCAGTTGCTCTTTCATCGCGCGTTTTATACATCAAGGCGCCGCCGACTACTAAACATCCGAGCATAATTAACTTAAAAAGAAATTGAATAATGCTTTTCATATAAATCGATGGCTCCACCAGTTATTTTCAGTAGCTTTTGTCATGAGTTCGTTTTCGGACCTGAACATTTTGTCATCTCGAGCGGCTGCGCCGACTGCAAGCCTGATGTGGGTTGCCGCTTGAAGCAGTTCTAAGTCTCCGATCGTATTTCCGGCGCAGAAAAAAGGTCTTACATTGCCGGTTTTAAGCAGCAAGGCCTCAACCTTGCCCTGGCGGTAAGTAATCGGCAAAACTGGAATATCAGTAATAGATCCGCCTACTACTTTTGTTTCAACACCGATGACATGTTCTGCAGTCAGGCCCAGGGCAATGGCTCCCGGTACGACAGCCCATTTTATCGAGGCCGTAACTATATAAACACGGATAGAGTGCTTCAGGAAAAGCTCAATTAGTTTTTTTTGCTCTGAAAAAATAGGCTTGGGTTCAATCTTATTGAATGCCTGTTGTGCCCACTTCTGTAGTTTTGTTTCTTGAATTCCTCGGTTCACTTGCGCCAACCAGACATAGGCATTACGGGGGTCGTTGGCTATTTTTTTCATCTCAAAATAATGGTTCCAAGGATCCGGTGGAAGGGGAATTTGCCGGTTATCGATCTGATACTGAAAAAAATTTTCACCGAGGTCAGTGTCCCAAAGCGTTCCGTCTGCATCAAATGCGGCAATTAATTCTGATTTCTCACTTTTTAATGCAACTATCGTTGCTTCAATCTGCTGCCAGTATTCGCTCGGGAAACTTTTATAATTCATTGGTATAGACTCTATCAGAAAGGGTTAAACTTCTACTGGATTATAGTCGAGAACTTCGAATGAATCAACACTTGGCTAAATCGGCGATTTCGTGTCTGATTATAGAATGGATCAGGTAACCTACAGAATTGCACAGTCAGCGGATGTTGAAAGTGTTTTCAGCTACGAATATAAGAAAAATTTTAACAGTGGAATAGATGAAATCGAAAATCAAATCATGGTTTGGAATTCTTTTTTCAGAAAAGAATCGCTCGAGCACTATTTTAAGACTGGCTGGAGTTTTTTAGCTTTGGATGTTGAACAGAATGTAATCGGATTTTTTATGGGACAGGCGCTGTTATTTATGGATAAACAAACCCAGTCACTTTGGGTTGAATATGTCAGCGCATCGAATGCGGAGATTTTTACTGAATTAGTTGATATTGCTTACCGCTTATCAAGAGAAAAACATTTTCAAAAGGTGCTATTTTCTGATGTGGTGCAGGAACAGGCGCTGACAAAGTCATTTCCATTTAAAGAATGGGAACGTTCGGTCAGCTACTTAAAAACTACAAAATAGGAAGACCATGAACGAATTTTCTCATTTGACCCGCATGCACAACATCCAGAAACTCAAGAGTGAAAAATTTGATTTATTAGTTATTGGCGGCGGAATCACCGGCGCAGGCGTTGCGCGGGATGCTGCATTGAGGGGCCTGAAGGTTGCGCTGGTTGAAGCTTCTGATTTTGCATCAGGCACTTCTTCCCGATCTAGTAAATTGATTCATGGTGGAATTCGTTATCTTGAAAATTTTGAATTTCATTTGGTGTTTGAGGCACTTTCAGAACGAACTAAATTATTTGAAATCGCACCACACTTGGTTCATCCTCTGCGATTTATGATCCCTCTTTTTAAAGACAGCCGCGTTGGTCCGTTCAAGATGGGGCTGGGGCTTATGCTTTATGATATGCTCTCACTTTTTCAGGCACCTGAATCTTATGAAAAACTGAATAAAGATCAGACGCTCGAACGCATTCCGATTGTCAGGGGATCTGATCTTGTTGGTTCGTGTGTTTACTCTGACGCTTACATGGATGACGATCGCTTGGTTCATGAAACACTCAGATCGGCAAATGAAGCCGGTGCTTGCATGGTCAACTATGTAAAGGTCAGTAAATCCGTAATCACAAAGGGTCAGGTATCGGGCCTAAACGTCGTCGATGCGATTACCGGGCAAAGTTTCGATATATCTGCCGACCATGTTGCATGCACAGTTGGACCGTGGACAGACTTAGTGGGAGAGAAGCTGGTTGATGACTGGCATAAGTTGTTACGGCCAACCAAAGGAATTCACCTGACGCTTTCAAAAGACCGTTTACATCTGCCCAATGCCGTTGTTATGGCTGCTCAGAAGAGTTCACGGATAGTCTTCGCAATTCCAAGACACGAAATGATAATTATCGGCACAACCGATACCGATTTCTCGGGGGATCCTTCAAGCGTAAGGGCCGATTTTGAAGATGTTGAATACTTGCTTAAAATAACGAATGAATATTTCCCTGATGCAAAAATTACTCACGAAGACATTCTGAGCAGTTATGTCGGGGTAAGGCCATTGGTCAAAGATGAATCCGGCAATGAGGGAAAGACCAGTCGCGAACACGTAATTTTATCGGATAGTCGGGGATTTACTTTCGTAGCTGGGGGCAAATATACGACTTACCGGCTGATGTCTGAACAAATCGTGGATCGTGTTCTTGAATCATGGGATATCGAACGTCGACTTTCTTTTAAGCGCTGCTCTACTGTTCAGCCGCTGAATTCATTCGTAACCGCTGATCGGATTCAATTTGCCCAAGCGACTGCGGTTTCCGAGAAGGAAAAACAACTTTCTGAACGGTTCGGGGCCGAGTCATTTGAGATTCTGAAAAAATACGGCACCGAAAAGACATACTGGCAGTTGGAAGCCCATCAAGCTATTAACACGACCATGTGCCTGACGCTTGTTGATTTCTTCACAAGACGGGTCCCATTGATGCTTTCGCACAAAGATCACGGTCTTGAGTTATTGCCTGAAATCTCTGAAGTTTTTTCAGCTGAATTGAAATGGTCTCCCGCTGAATTGGCAGTGCAACAGCAGGCACTTCATAGCTACATAGAAAAAGAACTTTCTTGGCGTAAAAGTTTCAGTTGAGAAATTTTGTAGTTTATATCTTGATTCAGCCACTTGAGAATGTGCAGAGGATTTTGAATTAAGCCAAGATGGTCGCAGACCTGACAGTGCAGAAAACCTTTTCCTAATAGAAAATAGAGCGAAGAAAACGGGTAATCTTCGGCATTTTTACAAAGCCCGGCTTCGACCGGATTTCGGTAAATGTATTTATAAGTATTCAGATATTGCGAGTAGTTTAGGATTGGTTCAGAAAGATTTTCGAGGTTAGAAGTTTGATAAATTTCATTTTGCAGGCTGACACAGAAAAAATTTTCGTTGTTCTCGAAATTCGAAATAAGTAGATGTATATGGGTATCCATCATCGTCAGCGCCTGAATCTCTACGTCAAATTTGACGGCATTCTCGGATATTTTTTTCTGTATAAAAATCCAGTCGAGATCTTTTAGCAGGTTCTGAGTCCGGTATTCCAGTGAGACATGATAATATTTTTTGTTCGACCGAAAGGCACTTTTTTTCATACTCAGAGAATGTTCAAGATCCATGCTCTACTGCAGCCTACGGGCCTGCACCTGAGCCCTTTTCCCGACCGAATTCCGAATCCAAAAGGTGCCAGCCACCTTTTGGAGGTTATTTTTGGTTGAGGAAAGAGGTGATTGCGGGGATTTCTTTTTCGAGATGGGGGAGTGCAGGCATCTGCTCGGTGTCGCGTTTCGGCTTGTAGTCCGGAGGATAGGTGGCCTTTAGGAGTCTTGCCGCTAATATCTCTTTTGTTGAATTTGCTATCGCTGGCCCGGTTGACCCGTCTTTCGACGGATCAACATTGTGGCAAGCGGTGCAATTGAGGTTATAAATTGATTTTCCACGCTCGATTGCCTGCGCAGGAGTAAGTTCG
>JANOJH010000503.1:0-1656 GCA_031408135.1 Bdellovibrio sp.
ACCGGATTAGCTTCAACAAGTTTTTTCAGTAATCGATTTTTGAAATTGTCTTCGATACGCTTCTTTTCAGATTGTTCGATATCGGCAACAATCGTCTTTTTGAATTCTTCAACTGTCTGGTGTGAGCCGATTGTCTTGAGAAGCTCTTCAGTGATCTCAGGCAATACTTTCTTTTTCAGACTTTTAAGCGTAACCCGGAACTCAACCGGCTTCCCTTCGAGAGATGCCGAATGGTACGGAGATGGAAACTGCAGATTCAATGTGCGGGTTTCGCCAACTTTCATTCCGACAATACCTTCTTCGTAACCTTCAATAAACTGTTTTGAACCCAGTTCAAGGTTTTGGTCACGGCCGGCGCCGTTTTCCAGAGGAGCGCCATCAACGCTTCCGTCAAAATCGATAACGGCAACATCCGTCATTATTGCTGCGCGATCTTCTAAAACCGGTTCGTAGGTAACTTTGGAGTTTCGAATGTTATTCAGAACTTCGTCGACCCGCTTTTCATCGAGCACGAATTTTTCTTTTTCAACTTCGAGACCTTCCCATTTTTTAAGCTTAACTTCAGGACGAATATCAAAAATTGCAGAAAAAGCAAAATCTTTAGTTTCAGTGGGGTCTTCAAATTCAAATTCAGGATAGTTGATAGGGTCAATATTTTGTTCTTTTATTGCTAAGGGATAATGAGAGGAAATGAGGTCCTGAGCCACATCGCCGCTGACTTTGTCTTTATACATCGTTTTGATTGTAGCGATAGGAGCTTTGCCTTTGCGGAAACCTTTGATTTCGACTTGCTTTTGAATATCGCCGTAAACCTTATTAAATGCCGATTTGACTGCGTCTGCCGGAATTTCTACATTTAGTTTTCTCTGAAGACCTTCAGTTACTTGAATTTGAGCTTTCACAGTCTCTCCTTATCGTGCTATTTTATACCGGAAATATATTAATTTTGAGTATGCAAACTAGGGTATAAATTAGGCAAATGCAATGGTAAAAAAAGCGCATCTGGTAACAGGTAAGGGTGGGGTGGGAAAATCGCTGTTTTCGGTGGTTTTAGCACACTATTTTAGCACTCAAAACCAGAAGATTTTGCTGGCGGAATTGAGCGAACATAGTTTTTTCAAAGACTATCTGAATTTGCCCACGATTTCGTATAGTCCTATACCCTTAAAAGAGAATCTCGAAATCTGTCAATGGAGCCCCGACGACTGCCTGAAGGAGTACTGCGTTCATCTCCTTAAAATTGAAAGCCTTTATAAATTATTTTTCGAGAATCCGGTTTCGAAAAGCCTCATTCAGGTAGCCCCAGGCCTGCACGAACTGGCGCTGCTCGGAAAAATGACGTCTTCGCCTCGCGGTCACGGCCCACCCATGCAGCACGATCAGATCGTTATCGACTCGTTTTCTACTGGGCATTTTCTGAATTTGCTTCGTGCTCCGGGCGCACTTAATGAAGCTATCCCTTTCGGGCCCATGGGCGAACAATCCAAAGGCATAGACGCCTGCATCCGCAATCCTGCTTTTACCGAAGTTCATATTGTAACGCTGCCAGAAGAGCTGCCCATTACCGAAAGCATCGGGCTTTTTCAGCAGCTGAAAAATGAATTTAATATTGATGCTAAAATGTATCTGAATAAAGTCAGCGGGCTTGCGCCGGCC
>JANOJH010000526.1:0-5751 GCA_031408135.1 Bdellovibrio sp.
AAGGAATTGAGGCATTTATCCTACCCCTGCAAGAGCGGTGGGGCCATATGCCTTCATTAATTCTTCACGCAGCAATTCGTGTTCTTTTTTTCGCAGATGCGGATCTTTTTTCAGAATATCGAATGCGGCATCGCGAGCGGTTTTCAGAATTTCAAAATCACGCACAAGATTGGCCATCTTGAAGCCCGGCAGCCCCGATTGACGCGAACCCATGAATTCACCCGGGCCGCGGATTTCAAGATCGAATTCGGCCACCTTGAAACCGTCGCTGGTTTTCTCCATAAATTCAATCCGTATTCGCGTTTCTTCTGAAATGGCATAACCCATGATTAAAATACAGAAACTGTTATGAACTCCCCGACCAACCCGCCCGCGCAACTGATGCAATTGCGAAAGCCCGAATCTTTCTGAATGCTCAATCATCATGATGGTGGCATTCGGGACGTCAACGCCAACCTCGATTACGGTCGTTGAAACCAGAACATCCACTTGATGCTCGCGGAATTCATTCATGATGTTTTCTTTATCAACCGGTTTCATTTTTCCGTGCAAGAGACCAAAGCGGATTTTCGGAAATTGTATTTTAAGTTTTTCATATTCATCGGTGGCGTTTTTGAGATCGATTTTTTCGCTCTCTTCAACCAGCGGGTAAACAATGTAGGCCTGACGGCCGCGCTCAATGTGCTCGCTCATAAAATTCAGTGCCGGCAAACGCTTCGCTTCATTGATCACGCGTGTTTTGATCGGAATGCGCCCTTCAGGCATTTCATTGATAATAGAAACATCCAGATCACCGTAAACTGTCATAGCCAAAGTTCGTGGAATCGGTGTTGCCGTCATAATCAGAAAATGCGGCGAAAGCCCTTTATTTTTAAGCTTCCCGCGCTGGGCCACGCCGAACCGGTGCTGCTCGTCGATAATAACAAGACCAAGATTCTGCAGTTGCACCCAATCTTCGATCAAAGCGTGCGTGCCGATCAGAAAATGAATACTGCCGGCTAAAAGTTTTTCGAGAATTTCAGTGCGTTCTTTCGGTTTGGTCCGCCCTGTCAACAGCGCCACTTCAACCCCGAGTGGATTCAGCAACTTTTTCGCATTGTTAAAATGCTGTTCGGCCAGAATTTCAGTCGGGGCCATCAGGCACGTCTGAAAACCGCTGTCATGGGCCTTCAGAACCGAAAGAAAGCTCACCAAAGTTTTTCCGGAACCCACATCTCCCTGTACTAGGCGGTTCATCGGTTTGCCGATTTCGAGATCGACTTTTATTTCCGCGTAGGCCTGCAATTGTGCATTCGTTAATTTAAACGGCAATGCTTTTTTTAGCTTCTCGACACTTATTTCAGGCTGTGCGAACACAAGCCCTTTTTCATTTTTGAGCCCGGCCTTTTTTGAAGCCAGATAAAGTTCAAGCCAGAAAAATTCATCAAAGATTATCCGCTGATGTGGTGCGGATTTAAATTCATTATAAACAGCGCCGCTGTCGGCTTCAGGGCGGTGCAATCGGTACAGAGCTTCGTCCAGACTGATAAGATTATTTTTGCGAACGAGTTCGAGTGGCAACTTTTCAACCGGCCATTCTTTAATCTGTTCGAAACTTCCAAGTACTAGCTTTTCGATTTTGGCCGAACTTAAACCTTCGGTTTCGATGTAAATCGGTATCAACGCATCTTTAAGATCTTCATCGGGCTCGATGTCTTTGAGATCAGGATGATGAAACTCGAGCTTGCCCCGGTAGTTGGTCACTTTGCCGACCACACGCACTTCTTTACCGTTCTGAAATCTCTCGAAGTAGCCTTTGTAGGGCGTGCGGAAATATTTGCAGCGGATCTGCCCCGAGCTATCACGAATCAGAATATCATAAATTTTCCGAGAGGATTTCCCCATATTATAGGATGAAATGCTGACAACTGTTGCTTTAAGGCTGACAACGTCACCGTCTTTCAGGCTGATGATATTTCTTGCAGCCCTACGGTCTTCGTAGGCGCGAGGATAGTTCTGCAGTAAATCTAAAACTGTTTTAATCCCATTGCGCGAGAATAAAGCGCCGAGCTTTGGTCCCACACCTTTTAAAAACTGAATTTCTGTGTCTAGACGAAGGGCCATGCTTGCTATTTCATGTTAAAAAAAAAGATACGTCAAATACACAAACAAGTTACACTTGCAAAAGATGGTAAAAAAAGAATATTTCAGAATTAGACTCAGCACGGTAAGAGCTTTAGAACAGCTCCCTTTTGACATTTTTTTGTTTCTTGACGGTAAATTGCTCACCTATTTACGTCAGGGCGAAGTATTATCCAGCGAAAAGATCTCACTCTTACACGACAAAGACAGCGGCGACTCTTTTTTTGTGCACAACGATTTTAAGCAGATTTACCGCGATCACGTGCGCGACTCGATGAATTCAGAATTGATTTCCAATAATGATAAAGCCACTATTCTGCGTGAAAGTTCAATTGCGATTCTCGAAGATCTCTACGAAACACCGAACGTCGGTAAAGCTCTTGAAGACTCAAAGCCGATCATCACAGATCTTTTGCAGTTTATGGAAGTGGCGCCGGAATCCATCGGAAATCTGATCAGTCTTTCCGGTCACGATTTCTATACTTACAATCATTCCTTTGACGTCAGCATTTATTCGCTTGGCTTGGGGCACGCGCTCGGCTTCAGTAAAAAAGATCTTGAGGAACTGGGGCAAAGTTCGTTATTTCATGATATCGGCAAGCGCAACGTGCCGCTTGAAATTCTCTGTAAAAAAGGCCCGCTCGATGAAAAAGAATGGGTGCAGATGCGTTTGCATCCCACTTTTGGCATGCGAATCCTGAACGAACATAGCGGCATCAGCGATGCCATCAAAGCGGCCTGTTACGAGCACCATGAATCCTTCACCGGCGGCGGCTACCCACAAGACATTTCAGGTAATGAAATTCACCCGTTTGCAAGAATAGTTGCCCTTACCGACACCTATGATGCGTTGACCACTCAACGCTCTTACAATACGCCGCTTAACCCGACTGAAGCTTTAAATATGATGAAAGAAAAGTTATCAGGCCGGTTCGATCCCGACATGCTGAACGCCATGTATTCGATTTTATTTAAAATGGAAAAAAAGGTTTCTTAAAAGATGGCTGCAAGTGAGGGCTCTACCCGGGTTATCGTATTTGCACTGTTTGCCAATCTCGGCATAGCAATAACAAAATTTGCCGGTGCCGTATTCACCAAGAGCGCATCGATGATGGTCAGTGTTAAAGTTCTGCCGGGTAAAAACTCCGACACTTCAGCGGTGATTCGTTCGATCAATGCAGCGGAAAAAGCCATTAAACTTCAGTTTCCTGAAATCAAATGGCTTTTCGTCGAACCTGACAACAAAGAATAAATTTGATCTACTGGCAATCCCCTTCGGACCAAGTTGCGAAGCAGCGTTCGGCAGCCGCGATGATCTTCTTTGGATTTCTAACTTCCCAAACCGGTACTGCTTCAGGCACCGCCTGCGGCACCGTATTTTTATTACGTGCGCGGTAGTCTTCGAAACTAACAATTTCGATATTACGAACGTCGAGTTGCTTCAGTAGCCAGCGCCATTTCTGGATTTCAGTATCTGCACCAGAGGAACCAAGCAGTATGATTTGCTTGAGCGGCGAAATCCCCCGTTTTGCCAGTCGCTCGACAATTTGATCCAGATCAGGGTCTAAAACGCGTTTTTCGGTTTTTGGATTTTTCAAAATCAGAAAATCCCCGGAATTCAAACTGATACTTCCGGCAATGTGAAAGCCTGCAAATTCAAATGCGCTACGCGTGTCAACCAGCACGCGGTTTTTATGATCCTGCGTGCCGACTTCCTGCTTGATGACAGTGGGCTGCGATTGGCAACCGATCAAAACCGCTAACAGACTACAAAATAAAAAAAAATTGGTCGATTTCATTATCGGTTATGAACGATTTTCATCGTCGGAAAGAAAATAATATCGCGGATACTCGATTGATCCGTAAAGATCATGACGATGCGTTCGATTCCAAGGCCAACACCACCTGTGGGTGGCATGCCGGTTTCGATCGCATGCAAAAAATCTTCGTCCATAGGATGCGCTTCTTCATCCTGCCCGCGTTTAGATTCCTGCTCGAGCAGGCGGCTGCGTTGCTCTTCGGGATCGTTCAACTCCGAATACGAATTGCCAAGCTCCATGCAAGCTGCGAAAGGTTCGAAACGCTCAACCAATTTCGGGTTACTGCGATGTATTTTTGTCAGCGGTGAAGTTTCCACCGGGTGATCCATTACGATCGTGGGTTGCCATAAATGCGGTTCGGCCGCAATTTCAAAGGCCTTCATCTGCTTTTCGCCGATGGAAAGCTTTTCGAGCTTCAGGGGTTTATCCGAATTTTTTGTAAGGTACTGGTCAAGAGCTTTGACATCCTGTGGGTCAATCGCGGCGTACTCTTTGATGCCGTCCATAACCGTAAGTCTGCGCCATGGGGTTGTAAAGTCGATTTCTTTACCTTGATACACCACCTTGGTTGAACCGGTGATTTCTTTACACACCGTTGAAACCAGATCTTCAAATTGCTTCATCTGATAGTTGTAATCGGTGTAAGCTTCGTAAAATTCGAGCATGGTAAATTCCGGATTATGAGATCTGTCGATGCCTTCGTTTCTGAAATTCTTGCCGATTTCATACACCTTTTCAAATCCGCCGACGATCAGTCGTTTCAGATAGAGTTCTGGCGAAATTTTCATGAACAACTTCATATCAAGCGCGCGATGATGTGTCGTGAATGGATGAGCCGCCGCACCACCGTAAAGCGGTTGCAGCACCGGAGTCTCAACTTCCATGAAGTCGCGGTCATCTAAAAACTTTTTAATGGCCTTGATGATTTTACCGCGAGTTACAAAAACCTGACGCGATTCGGGATCGGATATCAGATCTAAATGCCGGTGCCGGTATTTAATTTCAACATCCTGAATACCATGAAATTTTTCCGGCAAAGGCTCTAAGGTTTTAGTGAGCACCTGAAAAGATTTGACGTAAAGTGAAAGTTCACCTTTTTGAGATTTAAAAACATAACCTTCGATACCCACGATATCGCCAAGGTCAATCAGGTCAAACGCAATGCGGTCATTCTGCTTAAGTTCTTCAACTTTCACATAACACTGCAGCGTGCCTGAAACGTCCTGCACGTTAAAAAAGCTCGCTTTACCCATTTCACGTTTTGTCATGAGCCGACCAGCTATGCGGAATACTGCTTCGGTTTTTTTCTCGCCGGCTGCAATGGTGTTGAAGTCTGAAATAATTTTATCAACGTGTGCAGTCTTATCGAAAGTATACGGATAAGGATTTAAACCCTTTTCCTTCATGGCATGAAGCTTTTTCCTCTTTTCGGCCTTGATGGGGTTATCGAGAATATCACTCATAGGCTTTTACCGGCAAAAATTTCCATAACATTTTTAAGTAACTCGAGCGCTTCTTTTTTCGGTCTTTGGAAGGCATTACGTCCCATGATCGAACCGAACGCCCCGCCCATGGCCAGTTGTTTAACTTCTTCAAGCAATTCAGGTGTGCCTTTAGCTTCGCCGCCGGAGAAAATCACAACGCGTTTACCGTTGAAACAACTTTTTACAACATGATCAATTCTTTGTGCCATCGTGCCGGTTTTGATTCCTTGCGCTTCGTAAACTTTTTTAGCTTCGGCTTGTTCGATATGTGCGGTCGGCGGTTTTACTTTGATAATGTTGGCGCCGAGTTGGGCTGCGATATGCGC
>JANOJH010000563.1:0-7006 GCA_031408135.1 Bdellovibrio sp.
CGGCCGAAGAAGCTGAAATTCACGAAGTTGAAATAGAACCCACGCTGCACTCAGCCCTTAAAAAAACCGAAGAAAATTTTTTCGGACGCATCCGCAAAGCTTTCACCAACACCGATAAAAAAACCGTGCTCGATCAAGTCGAAGAAATTCTTTACACCAGCGACTTGGGCCCGGCCACCGTTCAGAAATTATTAAGCGTTGTTGAAAATGAACTCAGCGGTAGCGAAATGGCCAAGATCGATTCGGTCAAAACCGCTTTACGCAATCAAATGCTCGAGATTCTGCAACCGGTTCACACCAGTGATCAGTTGTTTAAGCGGGCCGCCTTGGGCCCCACCGTTTTAATGGTGGTTGGCGTAAATGGCGCAGGTAAAACCACGTCTATCGGAAAAATTTCAGCTCTGCTTGCCAACCAGAATTTTAAAGTACTGGTTGCGGCGGGCGACACCTTCAGAGCGGCTGCCGGCGGCCAACTCAAAGCGTGGACGGATCGCGCCAAGGTTGAAATTTACTGGCCTGAAAATACCACCGATCCAAGTGCTGTGGCTTTCGATGCGCTGACAAAAGCCAAAGCCCAGAATTTTGATTTTATCATTCTCGACACCGCCGGCCGCTTACATACGCAAGCGCACCTGATGGAAGAACTTAAAAAAGTAAAACGTATTATGACCAAAGTTATTCCTGAGGCCCCGCACGAAACCTGGATCGTGCTGGATGCTAATTCGGGCCAGAATGCACTGATGCAGGCGAAAGAATTTAATCAGGCATTGGGTTTAACCGGTGTTGTGTTAACAAAAATGGACGGCACGGCTAAGGGCGGCGTTGCTCTTGGGGTAGTTGACCAACTGAACATCCCGATCAAACTTGTCGGGATCGGCGAAAAAATTGACCACCTGAAAGCTTTTAATTACGCTGAATACGTGGACGCTATCTTATGAAGTTTTTTGTTTTTGTATTAGTTTTTGTTTTTTTTGGCGCGAGTTTTGCGCAGGCGCAGAAAAAATTTGTGCTTTCACCCTTTCAGTCCAACGTTCAGAATTGCATCGACAGCAAAATCAATATTGAAAAAATCGACACCAATAAAAAACTGTATGACACCATTAAGCATTTCTATCCGCTGACGTCATTTGAAACTCTTTTTCGTGAAGTTGAGTACTCCATGAAGGGCGAGCAAAAAAAACTGAAATTCGAAGATGGCATCATTCAGATCTTCAATATTGAAGGCGATGATGAAGTTTTAAAGCTCGTCAGCACTGAAAAATTCGATGAAAACAAGCCTAGCGTCTTAATGCGTCATAAAATCCGAAGTGCCGAAGCCCGTATGAATCAGCTTCTGTTTCGGGCAGATATTAAGTCCGACTATCAGAAAATCAAAGAGGTCCGCGCTAAAAAGCTAGAGCTAAAGATCGTGTTTTCAGATAGCCACATCAAGTCGCTATTCATTGAATTTACCGGTGAAAAACCCGGTGAAAAGAAAGTCTTAAACTGTCAGCAAAAAGACCAGACCGATATCTGTAACTGCCGCCTTTAACCTAGTCTTAAGTATTTGTTTACCGCCCGCTAAAAATGCTTGATGCGAGGCTTTTAAGTCCCTACAATAATCATTGTAAGTATTTGTTTACTTTGGATTTTTTAAAGAGAAAGTACAGATTTAGTCATGGCAGCAACCCAAAAAGCTAATAATAAAAAAACCTTCGATTTCAAAATTGCCGGTGTTCCATATAAGTTAAAAACTTCGCATGGAGAAAACACAGTCAATGAGCTTGTGGAATTTGTTAATAATAAAGTGACTGAAGCCTTAACTGTAACAAAAAACTCATCTTTTCAGAACGCGGCAATCCTGGCCGCATTTAATATCGCTGAAGAAATGATTCTTTTAAAGCAACGAGCGCAGGTCGAGTTAGAAAAACTCGAAATGAAAGCTCTGAAACTTTCTCAAGATTTAGAAAATTCAAAACAAACAAAGTAAGTTAATAGACTTGAACTTTGAGGTTGTTTTGAAAAACACTGTTAGAAATAACATTTTAATTAAATTAAAAGCCCTGTCGTCGGCTGAAAAAAAGCAGCTCTCAATGCATATCCAGCATCAGCTTAAATTGGCGCTAGCGAACGAAGCGGGCCACTGGGTGGCTTACCATAACCTGAAAGACGAACCCGAAATCAACTGGGCAGAAGTCTCAGGCTCTATCGATTGGGTATTTCCGCGCATCGACAATACCGACTTAGAGTTCCGTAAATCCGCAAAAATTTTCAAGAGAAGTGATCTAGGCTTTTTAGAACCGCATGATGGTACCAAGCTTGATCTTTCTGAAGTTGATGGTTTTGTTATACCGGGGCTTTCCTTTGATAAAGCCGGTCATCGATTGGGCCGCGGTAAAGGCTTTTACGACCGCGCGTTAGTCGGCTTCAAAGGTAAGAAAATAGGTGTTTGTTTTAATTTGTCTGTGTGTGAAGAGTTACCGCACGAAGGACATGATATCGCTTGCGATCAAATTGTAACTGAAAATCAAATATTTAATGCGTTGAAGTCTGAAGGAGTTAGAAAGTGGAATTAATTTTCGTGCTGGCCGGTTTTTTAGTTGGGGCATTTGTTATCTTTGCGTTTAAAAGAATTCAGGATCAGAACACCAAGAAATCCGCAAAAGAAGAAGCGGATCGCGTATTGAATAAAGCTAAATCCGAAAGTCTGAAAATCAAGAAAGATTCTGAAGTTAAGGCCAAAGACTTTGAAGTCAAAGCCCGTAAGAACGTCGAAGTCGACATCAACAAGCAAAAATCACAACTCAAAAATAAAGAGACCCAGCTTGAGCGCCGGCTGAAAGAGATCGACGATCAATTCAAGCACCGTCAGGATGAAAACGACAAGTTCATGAATCAGTTGAAAGACCGCGAAGAAAAAATCCAGATCAACGAAAGCCGTTTAAAAGAGGTTGAAAAATCCGCAGTCGATCAGATTTCAAATCTGCAGAAGAAACTCGAAAACGTTGCCCAAATGACGCAAGAGCAGGCCAGACGTGAACTTTTCCAGGTTCTTGAAGAAACCGCAAAAATCGAAGCCGCTAAAAGAATTTCAGAAATCGAAGAAGAAACTCTTAAAGAAGCCGACAAACGTTCCCGCAATATTTTAGCGCGGGCCATGGCCCGTTTTGCTTCAGAGTTTACTTCTGAGCGAACCGTTTCGGTTATGAGCTTAACGTCTGATGAAATGAAGGGTAAAATTATCGGTCGCGAAGGCCGTAACATCCGCACACTCGAAGCTCTTTGTGGCGTCGATCTCATCGTCGATGACACGCCCGAGACCATCGTCATTTCTGGTTTCGATCCCATCCGCCGCGAACTTGCACGCCGTACAATTGATAAATTAATGGAAGACGGGCGCGTGCATCCGGCCCGTATTGAAGAAGTGGTTGAAAAACAAAAGTCTGAACTGACAAAATCCATGAAAGAAGAAGGCGACAAAGTTATTCTGGAGCTTGGAATTACGCAGCTTCATAACGAACTTACAAAAATGGTCGGAAGCCTTAAGTACCGCAGCACTCATGCGCAGAACGCGTTAAACGCCGCCTTAGAGGTGGCGCATATTTCGGGGCTGTTAGCTTCTGAAATCGGTTACAACATTAAGATCGCAAAACGCGCAGGTCTTTTACATAATCTCGGCCTTGCTGCCGATCACACGTTCGAAGGTAACTACGCAGTTGTCGGTTCTGAAATCGCAAAAAAATACGGGGAAAGCGATGAAATCTGCCACGCCATCCGCGCCCACAACGGTGACGAAAAACCCAATACAACATTGGCGTGGATCGTTGCGGCCGCCAGTGTGTTATCGAACGCCAGACCAGGAGCGCGCCGCCAGCAGATGGATAACTTCATTAACCGCTTAAAAGATCTCGAAAGTATTTCAAATTCATTTGAAGGCGTTTTAAAATCCGTTGCCGTACAGGCCGGCCGCGAAGTGCGCGTGCTGGTTGAAAGTTCGCGTGTAACTGACGATCAAAGCCTTATGCTCGCACGAGACATCGTTAAGAAAATCGAACGCGAACTGCCGCACGCAGGCCAAGTGAAAGTTACGATCGTGCGCGAAACCCGTTCAGTCGAGGTTGCAAGGTAATGTTCAAACGCCCTGAAGAGCAGCTTGAGCTTATTGAATTCGGCACAGTTGATTTTATCAGCCATGCGGATTTTTTAAAAAAGCTGAAAAAAAGTTATGATCAAAAAACTCCGCTGAAAATTAAATTCGGCGCAGACCCCAGCCGGCCCGATCTGCACGTGGGCCATACGGTGGTTATCAATAAACTTAAAACTCTGCAGGACCTTGGCCACGAAGTGCAGTTTCTGATCGGCGACTTTACCGCTTTAATCGGTGACCCATCGGGGCGCAACACCACGCGCCCGATTTTGAGCCGCGAAGAAATCGAAGCCAACGCCAAAACCTACGCCAGCCAGGTTTTTAAAATTCTAGATCCCGATAAAACCGAAATCGTTTACAATTCAAGTTGGTTACTGAAACTCACATCAATCGATTTCATAAAACTTGCCGCCCAGTACACGGTGGCCCGCATGATCGAGCGCGAAGACTTCACAAAACGCTACAAAGCCAACACACCGATTTTCATTCACGAATTCATGTATCCGCTCTGTCAGGGTTATGATTCAGTAGCACTAAAGAGTGACCTCGAACTCGGCGGCACCGATCAAAAGTTCAATCTACTCGTCGGCCGCGATTTGCAGTCAGCTTACGGTGTTGAGCCCCAGTGCGTACTTACGATGCCAATATTAGAAGGCCTTGATGGCGTCAACAAGATGTCTAAATCCTTAGACAACTACATCGGCGTTGATGAATCCCCAAAAGACATGTTCGGTAAAACCATGCGCGTATCCGATGAACTGATGTACCGCTATTACGAACTCTTAACGAACATCACGCCAAAAGAGCTCGCACAATTAAAGCTCGACGTAGCCGAAAAGCGCCAACACCCACGCGACGTGAAAGTAGCCTTAGCGCGCACACTTGTAGCTAGATTTCACTCACAATCGGAAGCCCGCAACGCCGAAGAAGAGTTCGACCGCATTTTCGTAGCGAAGGGCATGCCCGACACAATAGATGAAATGCAGCTGCCGCCCCAAAGCCAGATAGGCCTAGTTCAATTGATGACCCAATGCGGACTTACAACGTCCAACAGCGAAGCCACGCGCCTCGTCGTTGGCGGTGGTGTGCAAATCGATCAGCAAAAAATATCAGATCCCAAATTAAAAGTAGATTTAGTAACGGGCAGCCAGCTCGTCATTAAAGCCGGCAAAAAAAAGTTTATAAAGATAGTGGTTACCTAAAATGAAAATAAAATTTCTCCCGCAAAACATAGAAGTCGACGTCGACCCCAGCAAGTCGCTAATGAAAATCGCCGTTGAAAATGGCTTAAAAATCAAATCCATCTGCGGCGGCGTAGCCACCTGTGCAGAATGCCGCGTAAAAATAGTAGAAGGCGAAAACTCAATCCCAGAACCCAGCAAATTAGAACTCAACATGATCGGCACCAGTTACTACATCGACGGCCGAAGACTAAGCTGCCAAGTCCACTGTTTCGGCTCAGTAACAGTTGACCTAACCGAGCAATTAAATAAGGTCGACACCCACAAAAAAGTAAGAGGTTTCAAACAAAGAGACCCAAGAGACCTAACAGCAGTCCACGACACCATGATCCTGGCAAAAAAACCAGACGCTCCAACAAAAAAATAGGACTTAGGAAGTAGAGTGCCTGGCACCTTCAAATTAAATTCTTCAGCATCCAGTTGATCCTGAACGGCTTCCTCTATTATGAGATCATTGTAGTGGCGATAGAACAGGTATTCGTAGTGATTACCGAACGATTTTCGGATCTACTAGGTGCCAGCCACCTTCGAATTTCTTTGATTAAACGTTAAAACTCGAACCGCAACCACAATTCTTCGTCGCATTCGGATTATTAAAAACAAAACCCTTACCATTCAACCCACCGGAAAAATCCAGTTCCATACCGATCAAATAAAGTAAACTCTGCGGATCCACAACAATCCTCTGCCCGTGCGCTTCAAAAGCTTTATCGCCGTCGTTAAGCTGAGTATCAAAATCCATTTTATAAGAAAGCCCAGAGCAGCCACCCTTTTTAACTTCAACGCGTAAAAACGCATCAGCCGATTTTCCTTCGTCGGTTTTAAGGGCTAAAATTTTACTCGAAGCATTTTCAGTAATTTTGATCATGATTTATTATATACGGGTTTTGGCAGTTTGGGGAGAGCCTTTTAACGACCTCAAAGCAGTTTAAATTGATTATAGCGCATCTCAGGGATACGCTGGCGGGTATGAGCAAAAAATTGACCCAAATTAAACCCTATTTTGTTCCCGCAAATAAGAAGGCCCGCGACCTCTTTAAGTGGAAATTTCATGATTCCCAAATCAACGGAGCTGACGGACGGATTTATTTTGAAAAGAAAAAAGTTAAAGCGCCCCATGCGTGGTCAGGCACGGCGATCGATATTGCCGCCAGCAAGTATTTTCGAAAGTCTGTAAAGGCTGAAAATTCAATTGAAGCATTGGTTGAGCGCGTGGCTTCGGGTCTTAAAACCGCGGCTTTAAAATCTTCTCTTTTTACAGATAAAAAAACAGTGGATGTTTTCATAGAAGAAATAAAGTTTATTCTGTATTCGCAGAAAGCGGCATTCAATTCGCCAGTGTGGTTTAATCTCGGGCTTAAAGAAACCTACAAACTGAAATCCGAAAACGAAAGATTCGCGTGGGATTACAAAGCTAAAAAAGTTGCGGTCATTCAGGACGCTTACCTGCGTCCGCAGACTTCCGCCTGTTTTATTCAGTCGATCGAAGACAGTCTTGAGTCTATTTTTGATCTGGTGAAATCTGAAGCTAAACTTTTTAAGTACGGTTCGGGCTCGGGTACTAATTTTTCTAATCTGCGTTCAAAAGATGAGTTTTTATCTTCGGGCGGTACAAGCTCGGGCCTGATTTCTTTTCTGG
>JANOJH010000588.1:0-3089 GCA_031408135.1 Bdellovibrio sp.
CTAAAACTTCAGTTTTGAAAAATTTAACTATTCCTCGTCAGCGCCGTTATCAACGTCATTGGTAAGCGATTCGCCGGCCGGTAACATCGGCAGTGGGTCTATCGGTCCATTTAATCGTCGGATTTCAAAATGCAGGTGCGGCCCCGAAGACCGGCCCGTGTTGCCTAGGGCTCCGATCACTTCGCCTTGTTTTACTTTTTTGCCTTCATAAACCAGAATTTTATCCATATGGCCGTAAAGCGTAGCCCAGTTGCCGCCTTCGCGCGGGTCTGCCGATTCGACCATGACCATTTTTCCGTAGCCCTTAAAGCCCGAACCTGTGTAAATCACGACGCCATCGTGTGAGCTCATGACGGCTGAACCCCGTGGGGCCGCCAGATCAATTCCGCGATGTGCACGCCTTCGTTTTTTCGTGCCGTTCGGTAGGTAGCCGCGGGTCATTCGGGCTTCCCAGACCGGCCAGTCGAAAAGCGGCCGTAACTTTTTTTTACTCTTGGCGGTAACAGGCGTTGCGGGGTCTGCGCTTTTAATTTTTATGGAGTTGTTTTCTTTATCAATTATAACTTCGTCTGTTGCGGCAACCGTAATTCCGACTTCGGGATTAGTGGTATCCACCGGCAGCGGCACAGTTGCACAAGCGTTCAGAAAAAATAAAATGATTAATAAATTGGAAAACTTTGACATAATTCTTTAACTTCCAATTTTATTTTTGCTTTAAGTGCGGCGTTGTCCGCATCTTTTAATATGAGGCTGATCCACGTTGCGATCTTTTTCATTTCGGGTTCTTTCATTCCCCTTGTGGTCAGTGCCGGCGTTCCGATTCGGATTCCGCTGGTTACAAAAGGCGATCGTTTTTCGTTGGGTACGGTATTTTTATTGACGGTGATACCGGCCTCATCAAGTGCAATTTCGGCGACTTTTCCGGTGAGGTTTTCCAAATTTTTAAGGCTGCTTTGGCTTAAATCCAGCAGCATTAAATGATTATCGGTTCCACCGGTTACGAGTGCAAAACCTGCGGCGATTAGAGATTCCGCCAGAACTTTTGCATTGATAACCACCTGATTTATGTAGGTTTTAAATTCGGGTTGCAGCGCTTCGCCGAAGGCTACCGCCTTACCGGCAATAACATGTTCAAGCGGTCCGCCCTGAATTCCAGGAAAAATCCTTGAATTCACCAGTTTGGATTTTTCTTCAGAGTTGGTTAAAATAATTCCGCCTCTCGGGCCGCGCAGGGTTTTGTGCGTGGTTGAGGTTATGTAGTCGGCAAACGGCACCGGAGATTGGTGATGGCCTGTTGCAACGAGCCCCGCAAAGTGCGCCATATCAACAAGAAGTTCAGCTCCTACTTCGGTTGCAATTTCGCGGAACTTGGCAAAATCCAGTGCGCGCGGGTAGGCACTGTAGCCCGCAATAATAAGCTTTGGTTTAACTTCTCTGGCCGTATTCATTATTGTTGCGTAATTCAGAAAGCCCGTACTTTCATCAAGTTTGTAAGAAGCCGCTTTAAATAATAAACCACTAAAGTTGACCGGACTTCCATGAGTTAAATGCCCGCCGTGGGAAAGATCCATTCCTAAAATGGTGTCGCCGGCTTTAAGTGCGGCCAGGTAAACCGCCATATTGGCCTGACTGCCGGCGTGTGGTTGAACATTTACGTAGTTAACTGAAAATAATTTTTTAGCCCGCTCGATTGCGAGCGTCTCGATGCCGTCAACATAATGACAGCCACCGTAATAGCGTTTACCAGGATACCCTTCGGCGTACTTGTTGGTAAGAATTGAACCTTGCGCCTGCATAACCGCAGTTGACGCGTAATTTTCAGAAGCAATCATCTCAAGACCTTCACTTTGTCTTGCGGCTTCGAGGCTGATCAGATTTGCAATTTCGGGGTCATCTTGCAGATTGCGATTTGTAATATTCATTCACATATTATGAGGTAGCACTCGAGACTTTAGCAACCCGAGTTTGATGGCGACCTTGTGCAAAAGGCGTATCTTTAAATAAATTGGTCCATCTTAAAGCAGTTTCGAAGTCGCAGAACCTTGCACCTATGCAAACAATATTTGCATTATTATGTTCGCGCGATAATTTGACGGTTTCATCATTATAAACAAGCGCGGCTCTGACGTGCGAAAATTTATTTGCCCGCATTGCCATGCCTTGTGCAGATCCGCAGATCAAAATCCCGAATTGCGAAATCATTGCCGAATCCGTTTCGGGTTGCAATTTTTTACACACAAGATCGGCGTAGTCGGGATAGTCAACGCTATCGGCACTGTACGGGCCACAGTCTTCAACTTCATTTTGCTGCTTGAGGTATTCGACGAGCTTTGTTTTAAGTTCGAAACCGGCGTGATCTGAGCCAATTAAAATTTTCATTTAGTCTCCGAATTTAGAAAAAATTAAACATGAATTGGTGCCGCCGAAACCGAAAGAATTATTCAACACATGTTTGATTTTACCTTCGCGCGCAACATTCGGAACATAATCAAGATCGCATTCAGGACTTGGATTCTTCAAATTAATTGTAGGTGCAACTTTCTGGTCAACAATCGACATTACGGAAAATGCAGATTCGATTGCACCAGCTGCACCCAATAAATGGCCGGTCATCGATTTGGTTGATGAAATCCAGACTTTTTTTGCATGGTCTTTGAATACTTTTTTAATAGCATTGGATTCTAGAGGGTCTCCCATCGGCGTACTGGTACCGTGGGCGTTGATGTATTGAATTTCGTCAGGGTTTAACCCGGCATCATTAAGGGCCGTCTGCATCGCAGAAACAAAGCCTGCTCCATCCGGATCAGGAGATGTAATATGGTAAGCATCTGAAGAAGCGCCATAGCCGGAAATTTCGCATAAAATTGGAGCCCCACGTTTAACTGCGGCTTCAAGTGATTCTAAAATAAAAGTGGCTGCACCTTCGCCAAGGACAAAGCCATCACGATCATTATCCCAGGGCCGAGACGCTTCCTGAGGCGCTTCGTTCCGCGTTGAGAGTGCTCGCATATTACTGAATCCCGCAATCGCCATCGGCGAGACGGTTGATTCAGTTCCGCCGGCCACCATCTGATCGCAAAGACCGAACC
>JANOJH010000590.1:0-9084 GCA_031408135.1 Bdellovibrio sp.
TTCAATTTCAGGGAAATATTTATCCAGGGGTTGGTTTAATGATGTTTTATTTTCTTCAATAGCTTTAAAAATTAACGATGCCGTAAACATTTTAGAAATAGAACCTATTCTGTATTTGGTTTTGATATCAGCCCATGGGTCCTCGCTCAATTGTTTCAAGCCAAGGCTCACACGCTCTTTTTCTGTATCGTACTTAAGGATTTTAACTTTGATTTCATCGCCCACATTGATAAGTTCAGAAGGATGCTTAACGCGGCCCCAGCTCATGTCTGTGATGTGAAGTAATCCGTCGATACCACCGAGATCAATGAACGCACCGTAATCAGTTACGTTTTTAACAAGACCTACAACGGTAGCGCCTTCTTTCATTGTATCTGCAGTTTGTGCTTTCAAGCTATCGCGTTCTTCTTCAAGAATTGCGCGGCGGGAAAGGACAATGTTTCCACGTTTTTTATTAAATTTAATAACTTTGAATTTATATTTCTTTCCGAGATAAACATCCATATTGCGAACCGGACGTAAATCAATTTGTGAGCCGGGTAAAAATGCTTTTACGCCGATATCAACAGAAAGACCGCCTTTAACTTTTGCAACAACAACACCTTCAATGATTTCTTCATTTTCAGCTGCTTTTGAAATGTCAGTCCAAGCGCGTAACATGTCGGCTTTATCTTTCGATAAGGCAACCATGCCATTTTCGTTTTCGATACGATCGATTAAAACCTCAACTTGATCGCCGGCTTTAACTTGGCGAACTCCGTCTACGACGCGGAATTCATTGATCGGAACCAGGCCTTCTGATTTGTAGTTGATATCAACTAAAACGAAGTCTGATTGGACTTCAACGATAAGACCGGTGACCACATCACCTACACGGAAATCTTGTTCTTTTGTTGAAGCTGAGAAAAGTTGTTCAAACTCTCCACCTGAAGCTTGATTATTCAAACCAGGATTTGCTGGGATCTTAGCATCTTCTGCATCCAGTAACGCTAAAACCGATTGTTTTTCTTTTTCGCTCTTGCTTAATTGTTTTGTCATGCTCTTTCTTTTTTCCTCCTGCGCAAAGGGTCCTCTAGGAACTCTAGGGCTGAACACGTAGTTCTAGGGGGTTTTGAGGCCTCGGTCAATCAGAGAGTTATGGGGCTGGTTTGCCTATTTTGTGGGATCAAAAAGAGCGGTAAGAAAGCGAAATACTTGGGTAGGTCCAGCTGTTTTTGTAGCTGACATTACTCTGGACCGAACTGATCAGAGAGGTCTTATAGTTCGCCGTATAGAGATTCAGGCCGAAACCTATTAGGATCCGATCGCTTAAATTGGTTTCGATGGCCATTTTGAACAGGTGACTTTCACCATTGAGTTCTTCCGTAACCGTACCGTCGCTAAAGTTACCCTTAGAAATAATACCGTAAGCATAGGTGACTGAAAAGATCTGCCGGGCCTGGGTCTGCCAACGGAAAGAAGGGCCCATATCACTGGACGTCAGAGTTTGATTCAAAACGCCCTGAAAAGCGTCGGAATTGCTAACTGATGACATATACCAGCCGAGGAGCCATCCCGAGGTTGCATCGGATTTTCCGAGATTGGCGAAAATGCCCACGGAATTGATTGAGCGCGAAATATTTTGATCGGTCCCTTTTGCAAATCCGCCCTGTGCGATCCCGAGATTGAGGTCGGCAACGACCGCAAAAGAAGAGTGAACCGCAAACGTCAGAAGAATAAATACAAATATACTTTTCATAGCTGTTATCTTAGGGATTAAACAGGATCGACTCAACTAAAAAATAGACAAGATTTGCAGGATCAAGCTATTTTAACTGTATATGCAACTGGTAACCCAAAAACTTTTTTTACGTGATCACTTCAATGAAGATTGGAAATCAATCCATGAATATGCAAAGGAACCCGACTTCTCAAAATACGATTTCTGGGGGCCTAACACTGAGGACGACACAAAAGAATATGTCCGAAGATCCATTGAGCACGAACACCACGAACCCCGCTACAAATTTGATTTTGCAGTTGTTCATCGCGCCAGCGGGAAGGTTATCGGCGGCGCCGGAATCAGACGCGACTCAGAATCGAGCTCGGTTGCCAATATGGGTTATGCAATCAACCCTTTGTTTCAAAAAAAAGGGCTTGCAACCGAGGCGGCAATTCGGCTTCTTGAATTCGGTTTTAATGAGCTGAAACTCCTCGTGATCTGGGCAACTTGCGATTCGGAAAACGCGGCGTCTTACCGTGTGATGGAAAAATGCGGAATGAACAGGGTCGGTCACATTATCCGGCATAAAGAACTAAAAGGGCGCTGGAGAGACACCTACAGGTATGAAATGACTTCAACCGAATTCCAAGCTCTCCAACGTCCTTAAGGTGTACCACTTATCTTCTTGCGACATCCAAAACTATATTGGCTACTCGTTCTTCTTTTAAATTGAACCCGTCGTCAACTTTCCGAGTATCGAAGGCCACGCTGATTTTACAATCGCGGGTTTTTTTGAAAAATCGCGATGCGAGGAATCGGCGCTGTTCGGCACAGACGGTTTTTTGCTGATTGGGTCCTTCATAGGTTATGTTGCCGCTGACCGGATCGTAGGAAAGCCCGTCAACACGAACCTTGACAGATTCCACCTGCGAAATACTGTCTCCTGTAGGCATTTCTTTTACGATCAGTACAATCCAGGCTCTACCAAGCTCTCTGTCCGCGGCAAATCTGGTTTCAATCGTCGGCGGCGACGCATGCGTTCCGTTCGATTCCAAGCTCACTTCGGCATCTGACATTGCCATTGCGTTGATTGAAAAAAAGGCCATTAGAATTGCCATTACCTTCATAAAATCCTCCTTAATAATATATGTGCTAAATGCACAATACGCTCATCAAGAAGCAATTTCAGTGCCTCAATAACCCGCATTCAGCGCTAGGCTCCGGAACTTTCACGTTCGTCGCTGCCCCGTACGAAACCAAGTTTCACGTCTTAATTTATTTTGTTTTTTGCAAACTGGTAAATCTTTTCGATCACGTCATTTAAGGACATTTTCGTAGTATCAACAACCAGTGCATCTTTCGGAATTTGCAAGGGCGCCACTTTACGGGTTGAATCCTGCTCATCGCGTTGTTTTTGCTGAACAGCGAGTTCCTTTTCGTCGAGGCCCAGTTCCTGCGCCCGGCGTTGCGCGCGGTTTTCAGAAGATGCTGTCAGATAAACTTTAACTTCAGCCTGCGGAAAAACCACAGTTCCGCAATCACGGCCTTCTGCAACCAAACCGTGATCGGCAAAAGCACAGAGGCGCTGGTGATCAAGCAGTGAAGATCTCACTTCAGGATAATGACTTATTTTGCTTGCAACATTACCGACATCTTCCTGAAAAATAAAATCGGTTACGTCCTGATTTTTATACCAGACCCGCGTTTTTTCCGTGGTCATTTCGACGCGCCAAATATCAGACATGGCCAGTTCTGTAAGTGCTTCAATATCCGCTAAATCAATTTTTTGCTGAATGGCTACGTAAGCAAGACCGCGATAGAAGGCACCCGTAGAAACCCAAGGCACTTTGAATAAACGGGAAAGTTCGCGGCTAACAGACGATTTTCCTGAGGCCGCTGGCCCATCAATTGTAATAACGAATCCCATAAATTCCTAACTTGCTTTTTAGATCAATTTCGAAAGCCTACCCGATTTCAGAAACCTCAGTCAGCATTTTTTCGATAGCGAGAATCGCTTTTTTATTTTCAGACATCTGTCCGACTGTCATGCGCATCAGCGTCTTAAAGCCGTAATTTTGAACTGGCCGTAAAATAATACCTTTTTTAAGGAGGTTTACATGAACCTGCTCAGCGTTGCGTTTGGTGTCGAAAAGCACAAAATTGGCCTCTGAGTGATAAAAAGGCAGTTTCAGGCGGGTCAACTCCTGATAAAAGTAATCAAGCCCTTCCCAAACCGCTTTTTGTGATTGGGCTATATAATCACGATCATCCAATGCGGCAATACCGGCAACCTGTGCCAAATCATTTACATTAAACGGATTGCGCACCCGATTATAGTACTCAAGGACGTATTCAGGAGCCAGCAGTGCGCCGAGCCTGAGGCCCGCTAAACCATACACTTTTGAAAACGTTTTCAGCACTAAAACATTTGTATAGTGTTTGTAAAACTTGGCGGCTTCTTTAAATTTTCCGCTTCTGACAAACTCGGTATAGGCCTCATCGAAAACCAGGAGTACATCATCGCGGTTACCAAGCCGAACCAGAAACTCATCAAGCTCGGCGCCGCCGACTATAGTGCCCGTGGGATTATTCGGGTTGGGAATAAAAATCATTTTAATTTTAGCTGTGGGGTTTCGGAAAAAAAGATCAGCCAGTGCTTTTAAATCAATTGTTAAATCGGCTCGCATTGGTGTGGTGCGTACCCGCACCCGTGCGGCCTGTGCGCAGACCTGGTAGGCCACAAAAGCGGCTTCTGATGTGAGTATTGCATCCCCGGGCTCGCAGAATATTCGGATTAGAAGATCGATAATTTCATTAGAACCATTACCTAATGCCACTTGCGTGGCAGGCACGTTCCATTTTTCCGAAATCTTCTGCACGAGCTCGTAACCGACCGGATCCGGATAGCGATGCTGCTGCAAAAGCAGCTTCTGGACCGCCGCTATCGCCATTGGGCTAGGCCCGAGGGGGTTTTCGTTGCTTGCAAGTTTAACAACTTCGGTTAGACCATACTCACGCTGCGTTTCAGAGATTGGCTTACCCGGCTTATACGGGATTAAGTTTAATATTTCTGCCGAGACTTTCATGGTTGACCCTTTTCATCTGAATTCATAACATACCGATTACAACAAAAGAAAGCGCGAGTTAAACGAAAAATATGTCGAATCCTGCTATTGCTCTGTATCTAGGCGAATCCTACGCCACGATCGGCCTTTTTGATACTTCTAATCATGAATCGGCGCCACTGTATGAAAAAGCCATTTTTCTTCCGCAGGTTTCCCTTAAAAACTTACTCAATCAGACCAAAATTAAATTCGAAGAACTTTTTCCGGCGAATGAAATCCCGGTTCGGGTTTATGTGGTTACAAAATATTTTGATCGCCTGAAACAATTCCGCCTCGGGGGAAGTATTTCTCAGATCATTATCAAGGGCTTCGAGAACTCGTACACGCTGACCGATTCTAAATCGCTCTCACTGGCGGCGGCCCAATTGATTATTTCCCTTGAAGAAACCGAACTTAACGAAACCCACTTATCGCAGGAACTTGAGCGGATCCGAAAAATAAATCCAGATTTGAATAAAGTGGTCATATCCATACCTGAAGAAAGTGTAACCGCCGCGCAGATGGAGTTTCTGCTCGATTTTTTCTCGAAAGCGGGACTTAAAATTTTTCATTGTACTTCAGCCCATATTCAGAGCCAATTGCGCAAAACCCTGTTGAATGCAGGCAGCGAAGGCACTAAAGAGGAAATCGTTACCGATCTGAAAGAAACTTTCGGCGAAAATACTCAGGTGGGTTTTTACTGTAACAACGGTTTTCAAAAGCAGTTCGAAAACTGCGAGCTTTTCACCAGTGCTAATAATTTTCTGGCCCATTATATCAAATCTAGAAATTTCACGCAGGGCGCTTTTTTTGACATCGAGACACTTAAATTTATCTCAACCGAAACCGTCAGCGAATGGCAAAGCCCGTGGGGCCGCATTCCCATCGAACATTATAAATTTTCAGATCTTGCGATTCATCCGTTTTCTGAAATTAAACTCAACCACCTTTCATTGTTGCAGATTGAAAATAATCCACAGCAACTCGAGCCGGGGCCTGTTGTCGCGGGACGCGCGATAAAACCGCTGGTCATTGATCTTTTTTATTCAGAGCTTCTCGAAAATGACCTTGCTAAGAACCTGTTTACGCAACTGCCTCTGGATACTCTCCGTACAAAGATCTCGAACATGTTCTCGGTGCTTGAAAAGGGCCAGAAAAATCCGGCACTTTTCGTCTCAGTTGCAGAAGTGAAGCAAAACGCCCTTGAAGCCTTACAGAATGAAGTTGCAACGCATAGTAATTCCCAGAACACGCTGATATTCGGGCCTTTAGCCGACGTATTCATGCAAGAGAAGAAGAACCCAAAACCATATGAAATCTTTTCGTGGACCCGCGAAATTATGAATGTTGCTAAGGCCGGCCAATGACATTTTTAAACTATCAGGCACACCTGAAAAACCTGCTGAGAAGTTACAAGTCATGCTCGCTGGTAAATGCCGAAGGTGCCTTACTCTACTCGAAAGATCAGAACCTTGATCTGCTGACCACCACTCGGCTGGTCGCTTTTCAAATCGTAAAAAAGTATCTGAATCCGAAACCTCTGGATCTATTCGTGATGAACGATCCCGAAAACGGCGGCTTTCAATTTTCGAAAATTATTTTTATTTCGTGCCTGACCCCGCAGGTTTTCCTGATCTGGGACGAAGACGATCATTTTATCGATTTTAAAATCCCCCCCACACCGCTTTATGATCTCGGAGTCAAAAACGATTTTGTCTGGCAGGCCCTGGTTAACTCCAACAAAAACGCTGTACAATTACGGCATTTTTTTGAAAGCCAGAAAAGTCAGTTCGACCGCATTACCAAATCCAAAAGCCAGCTGGATGTCATTTCAAATCCGAAAAACCAGCAGCTCTGGCTGAAAGCTACTCAGGAAATTTTTTCGATTCAGTTCGGAAACAAGGCCCACGGCAGTACCGAAGGCAGTCATCGCGTAATGCCGAATCAATTTCTCAAGCTCAAACTGAGTGCCGAAGAAAAACAGAACCTTAAGCTGATCACGCTTGATTTTACGAATACAAATCTGGCCACCGAAATTTATGCGGCTTCGCACGTGGCCGAAAGCGCCATCGTCAAACGCATCATCGATTTTTACCAGATCGGCGAGTTTTTCACCCAGTCTATCCTCGACAAAATAAAAGTGATCCTGCCGCCGCGCTCGATCGTTTCAAAATCCCACGTCTCGGGCAAATTCAACTACGAACTGCAGGCCATCTGCCTGCAACTCTGCGATTACAATCTGCAACAGCTCAATTCTCATGTTCGGAAATCGCAGACCAGTTTTGAATATGCTAATTTCCTGAATTTCGAAATGCATACCGAATTCTGCCACACCAGCAATCTGTTTTCAGGCCAAACGGTACTGCTGAACAACTTCGAAGACCTGATCACAACCAATTCTATAAAAATGAAAAAAATGAAACGCGCCGATGCCATCAGCCATCTGATTTTCAGCGTGAACAGCGATGCCGGTATGATGATCAACATCAAGAACAGTTATTACTCCGAAAAATCGCCGAATTCGCTAAAGGTTAACGACCAGGTTTTACCTCGTGGCGAAACCCTGCTGAAAAAAGACGATGTGGTTGAAATTTACTGGGGCTGATCTACTTATCGCAACAATTTAAGGGGCCAGTTTATTGGACTTTAGCGCCCCAGTTCTTGAGTGCGTCTTTAATCTGATTAATATGCTCGTGGCTGGTGGTTTCGATGACGAAATCGATCTTGGTTTCTTTGAGATTGAGGCCAAAGCCCACGCGGTCGTGATGCACTTCCATAATGTTGGCTTTGAAGTCGGCTAAAATGCGGGTGAGCTGGCTGAGGCTACCCGGCACATCGGGCACGATGACTGACATTTCACTTAGGCGGCCGCGCTGAATCTGGCCCCGTTGAATCACCTGCGATACGATATTCAGGTCGATATTACCGCCGCTGACGAGGATACAGTTTCGTTTTCCCAATTTTAATTTTCCGGATAAAACCGCGGCCAGACCTGCGGCACCTGAACCTTCAGCCACGGTCTTGACCCGTTCCAAAAGGTAAACGATGGCTTCGGCAATTTCGCCTTCACTTACAGTTACAAAATCATCGACATATTTCGAAATAAAATTTTCGTACATCTTGTCGCTCGGAACTTTAATCGCGATTCCATCGGCAATTGTTGCTGAATAGGCTTTTGGCTGTGGAATTGCTTTATTTTTATAAAATTGAAACATCGAATCTGAAACGTTGGCCTGAACACCGATAATCCGCACTTTCGGATTCAGGGTTTTTATTGCGGTTGCCACGCCGCTAATTAAACCGCCGCCACCCACCGGCACGACAACCACATCAAGATCCTTTATCTGTTGATAGATCTCGAGACCGATCGTCCCCTGTCCTGCAATGACTTTTTCATCTTCGTATGGATGTACAAAAACAAAACCTTTTTCGTTTGCCAATTCGACGGCATGGTCGCGGGCCTCATCGAACATCTGCCCCTTCAGGATAACTTCGGCGCCATATCCTTTTGTTGCCTGAATTTTTGAAAGCGGCGCCGTTTCAGGCATTACGATTATTGATTTGGTATTATTCAGGCTGGCACTCAGTGCCACGCCCTGCGCGTGGTTACCGGCCGAGCAGGCAATCACACCCTTGGCACGTTCAACTTCAGAAAGTGAGGCAATTTTGTTGGAAGCACCGCGGATTTTAAAGCTGCCGGTACGTTGATTGTTCTCGAGTTTAAAAAAAATATCGGTGCCCATTAACTTTGAGCACGATCTTGAGTAATCGCATGGAGTTAAATTAATAAAATTCTGAATGGTCTGTTGGGCGGTCTGAATATCCTGCAGAGTTACTTTCATAAGCAAATTATGACGAATTTCATAAATTAAGTCTAGCGCATTCAGCCGTAATCTAACAGTACCTACTCATGCATTGCAGATGCCGAGAAAAGAATCGACTTGCAAGGATGCTCCACCGATCAAAAATCCGTCTACGAACGGAATAGCCAGCAACGCGGCCGAGTTTTCGGGTTTGACACTGCCACCGTAAAGCAACTGATAATTTTTAAATCCGTTTTTCAGAAGATAACTATTTAATTCGTTGTGCACTTCAGCCACTTGTTCAATCGTGGCCACCTTTCCGGTACCAATCGCCCACACCGGCTCATAGGCCACAATGAGACGCTTACTTTTATCAAGATTCAATAAACCTGCATCCAACTGCGAAAAACAAACTTCAAGTGTTTTACCACTTTCACGCTGGCTTAAGGTTTCTCCGATACAAAAAATCGGAGTC
>JANOJH010000631.1:0-1230 GCA_031408135.1 Bdellovibrio sp.
CAAAATCGTTGATCCTGGTAATAAATATTTATCAGGAGAGAACAGCCTGATTAACTATAACTATAGGGGAGTTCTTAAAATTCAATTGTTTCTTTTTATTACCTCATTCCAGTTTCCCCAAAGGGGAAATGATAAATGGAAATTGAATTTTTAGAACTCCTCTATAGACTTGATAAAAGATTATTTTGAAATTACAATTTTTCCGCTCCTTATCTCTACTCCTTGTCGACTTTTTGCTTCTAACCGAACATGATAAATCCCCTGAGCACTTTGCGCTCCAGAAAAATCCCAGATCGCATTATAAAATCCGCTCGTAAAATCACCTTGCACAAGCGTTCCAACTTTCTTTCCCATTGAATCAAAAATTTCAAGACTTACATGATATACACTTCCATTTTCTGAAAGGGTGAACGGAATTGTAGTTTGACTTTGGGCGGGGTTGGGGTAGGCAATACCAAGTGTAATGCGTTCCGGTTTGATTTCCTTTTTCAGATCGTCTCCAAAAAATATTTTAAATCGGGATGATGTTCTTGCATCAAACTGATACTTGTTTTCAGTACGCATATCAACCAGCTTTTGCAACTCAACATCATACAAGTACAGTTCTTTGCTGTTCTCACCAAACCTTGTGTTATTCCAATACAACTCCGACAATCCAGGAAGATTGGAGTCTACATCAAACTCCCATGTATACGAATTCTGGGTAGGTACTGCATCGCGCGAAATCTTTTTAATTATTTCGCTTGGGTGTGGAAACTGGATTTCTGCATAGTCTGCAAAATGAGGTGGATTCAAATCATCAAATGCATCAAATTGTAAATTGGCTTGTGGATGCATTCCAATACCGGCAAGTTCATACTTAACCTCTCCCTGCCTCATGTTAATATCCAATGCCCAATTGGGATTATCCAGACGTGTTTCAACAAAATTATTTTGTCTTCCTCCTGCACTGGCTGGCAATGGAATGGAAATAGTCACTGCAGCACCACTGTTAAATACAAATGCACCTTCAAGAGGCTGCATGATGTCTCCATTCTGAAAGCCATCTTTATAAACCTTTAATACACCCAAAGAAGACGCTGCCGGAATAGCAGCTTTAATTGCATTCCACGAAATGGCAACGGGATAAGGATTACCAATTTGATTCCAACCAGGATTAAATGTTTTACCAAAGAGTGTGTTTTTATTGGTTCCTTCTGTAGAGGCACCTTCGATAAAAATTTCGGTAGC
>JANOJH010000645.1:0-1134 GCA_031408135.1 Bdellovibrio sp.
GTATGGATATAGCGGAGGAGCCGAATGGGGAGGTAATGCTACCGACCTGGACGGCATCCTCTATCAGAATGCCAACCATGCACCGTGGGAACTGAAAATGATAAGTAAGAAAAACCGTGAGCAGGAATTGATTTCATTATCGCCTGGAAATATTTTGTATGTCAGAAATTGCGCGTCATGTCATGGTATGGATAAAAGGGGAAGTGGCTCGGTCATACCCAGTCTTGTTGAGATTGGCAAAAGACGTTCTGATAATGACATACATACGATTATCAAAACAGGTAATGGCCGGATGCCTGCTTTTCCTTATCTCAATGATGATAACCGAAAAGCAATTATCGGGTATCTGAACAACAAAGAAAGTATACCACCGAAAATAGAAGGTGAGCATACTGCAAATGTTAACGCCCCTGCAGCTACTGCCGACTTTCCTTACGTGCCGGAGTATACAATAAGCCTATGGCAACGCTTTACTGATCCGAATGGTTACCTTGGAGTCAAACCACCATGGGGAACATTAAATGCCATCGATCTTAACACCGGAGAATATTTATGGACGGTTCCACTGGGCGAATATCCTGAACTAACGGCAAAGGGAATACCCATCACCGGAACAGAAACCTATGGTGGTCCGGTGGTAACTGCCAGCGGACTTATTTTTATTGCAAGCACCAGAGATGAACGGATACGTGCCTTCGATAAAAAAACAGGCAAGGTTATCTGGGAGTATCAATTACCAGCCGGTGGCTTTGCAACACCAGCCATCTACGAGGTTGATGGCAAACAATATATAGCGATTGCTGCAGGTGGAGCACGAGGAGCAAAGCCGGGTGGATGGTATATAGCTTTTGCCTTGAAGTAGATGTTAGATTATCAGGATAGTGTGCCGGGTATAGTGCGTGCATAGTTATAAATTTTTGGTTACCTCTTCCTAGCAAAGTCTCTGTGGATAAAAAAGAGTTCCTGAGGCTATGAAAGAGTTTGAGCTGGGGTAATAAATGAAATATATGCAATTGCATATATTTTGTCGTTGCCGGCCATTGGGTGGGACAGAATAATAAAGAAATTAAAGGACGACTTAATCAAGACTAATGATTTTACTGAATTCATTGACACCAGTAGTTTTTGTAGTTG
>JANOJH010000658.1:0-3353 GCA_031408135.1 Bdellovibrio sp.
TTAAAACACCACCAGTAATTTCG
The DNA here is from genome assembly GCA_031408135.1 of Bdellovibrio sp. Taxonomy (GTDB): domain Bacteria; phylum Bdellovibrionota; class Bdellovibrionia; order Bdellovibrionales; family Bdellovibrionaceae; genus Pseudobdellovibrio. Next base: position 24 of record JANOJH010000658.1, read on the forward strand.
CCAGAGCGGAAACCGGATAAAAACGACAACATCCGCTTTCTGAAACCTGTCTTCGATTATTTTCAATGGACCAAAACCGTCAATTATCCACTTTTCTTGATTTGAAATATCAATGAGAATTTGCCGAGTTTCCGCAGGATCCCGCAGCTGCATTCCGGGTAAAAATTGAATTGCATCAACATGGGTTAATGGCAACTGGTGAATTTCAGCGAGTGCGTGGCTTAGGCGGGTTTTTCCTGAACAGGCATTCCCGATAATGGCGACCTTATTTAATTGATTCATTTGATCGTTCCCAAATCCCCTACCTGCGGATTGCGCTGGGCAAAATGCCCCTTTATCGTCTTCAGCTTTCCATTTTCGAATTCCGTAACTACCGGAATGTGACTGATAGAAAGCTGGCCGGCATCGTCTTTCGATATCAACGTAACAAACGGAAAACTTTTAATCAGATTTAAAATCTGCAGCTCTTCATTTGGATTGAAATGTTTTGCGATGTACATTTTTACTTAAGCAATAATTTAGTGTTGTTTTTTTTGACTTCAACCGACTTCTGAACAGTGTCTGCAACGACCTCAACATCCAGGTCTTTGATTTTAGGAAACTGCTTCTGAAAATTAAATACAATTTCAGTACCTACAGGTGATTTTGCGCAATCAATTTTGAACGAGGCCGCAACACTGCTGTGTTTTGCAGATTCGGCAATAATTTCAATTTTTTCCTTCGTAAACCTGCAATTCAGTGAGGATTCAAAGACGATCATTTCGGCTATGCTTTTTTCCAGAATTAAAAGCGCAGCATCACGCTTGCTTTTGTCTTTCGCTGATTTAGCCACGTATTCAAAACCGATAACACTTTCCCCCGGCATTTTAAAATCGATGCGGCCGGTGGTGCCCTCAAAAGCCATTCCTAAACTGCCGGCGCCATGGGCATGAGCGCCGTGTTCCCGATGGCTCTTTTGCTCTTTTGCATTTGCGACGAAAACCAGAGAAGTCATTAAAAAGATCGTAAGTAGTTTCATTTAAACCTCTTGCCGATTTACTTGTACAAGTCTTTTATTCCAAATTCAACGGGAGTTCATTGAAAAAGACAATTTTGTAGTCCGCTTTGTCGATCTTCACCGATTCTGCCAGAACTGTTTTAACGTCTTCGCTATCTGTTCGGGCCAGAGTTCCGGTTGTGGAATCGAGCCCACCGATATCTGCAATGTGCATCTTGTCGAGCAAAAAGATATAGGTATCATCCGGATGGTTTTTTTAGTCTCGAAATAGCGTTCACGTACATTTTTCGGAAACTCAACTTTTAAAATCACCTAAAAATTGTGCGGGGCTTTGTACACTAGATGCGAAATGTAAAATTCATTCTCACCGTACAAAATCATGTTGTGTTTGACCTGGGCATGATGCCCACTGTGATCAGCGGCCGCCGATTTAAAACAGCATGTTTTGCAGGCCGCGAACTGCTATTTTTGCAAGGTGATGAGATCTTCGGTATGAATCACTTTGGCAGAGTAGGCATTGATCGTGGCCATCGAAAGGGAATGGACTCTTTCCGCAAGGTGCAGTTTGCCATCAGGACCGAGAATATCAAGGCTTGAAGAGGCATCAGAAACCACAAAAGTTTCAAATGCGCTCTCTGTCAGGTCGCGGGCCGAGGCTTCAATACAATCGTTCCCTGTAAAGCCGATCAGAAACAGGTTTGCAAATTCATTTTCATTCAGCAAACTTAAAACTTCTTTGCTTGAGAGCACGCTCGATCTGAATTTAATAAAACCGGGTTCACTGTTCTGCGGCTCTAAGCCGGGGATAAAATCAAAACTGGAGTTTGAACTATTGAAAATGCTTTCAGACTTTTGCGAGCCGTGACGAACGAAAATAACAAGCCGATTCTCGGTTCGCCAGCTGTGAAGCAGCTTTTTCATGTTTTCAAGAGCGCGGCCCCCGCTGCGGGATGCAATCATGGCCATTTGTGGATTTATAAGCACGAGTAGTGAGTTCGGTTTCAATAGAAGTTTTTCAGATTTGTTATGCTGAGCCAGCATCAGGTTTATTTTTGAATTGAACTGGCGGCTTTCAACTATTACTTTTCGACCCAATTCAGTCAGAGTCCAGCGGCGGTTGATTTTCTCGATCACTGGCGCAACATCGGCTAAACTCTGCAGATTTCTTGAAACGACGGACTGGTCCTTATGTAACCGGAGCGAAAGCTCTAACAGGCTTTCTGCCGCTTCGAAATGGATAAGTAGCTTCAATTGATCTGCTGAAAAAGGCTGTGAAATATCTTCCATCGCTTTACTTCTTTTTTGCCCATTGCCGTTTGGTTTCACCGAGTGCCAGTGCAGCAGAAACCGAAACATTGTAACTGGCTTGTGGAGAGGCTTGCGGAATACTTACCAGCTCATCGCAGGCTTTTTCAGTTGTACCGCGGAGGCCTTTATCTTCTGCGCCCAGAACCCAAATGACTTTTTCAGGAATCTGCATATCGTAAATTGTTTTTTCGGCTTTGTGAGAAAGGCCGAAAACCCAAAAACCTTCTTTTTTTAAGGCTTCAAACGGCGTAGCGAACTGATTGGTCCGGTGAACCGGAACATGTTCAACTCCGCCACAGGCCACCTTGTGAACAGTTGCGGTCAATCCGACTGCACGATCCTCGGGAATGATCAAACCATTAACCCCCATGAGCCAGCCGGTTCTGAGAACGGCACCGAGGTTATGGGTGTCTTCAACCCCATCGAGTGCCAGAATCAAACCATGCTTGCTCCAGTTAAAAGTCTGATACTCGAAATTGAGATTAAGGTCTGAAAAAGCCACGGCTCCCTGATGTGAGCGTGAAATTTCCTGCAACTGCTGTTCTGACTTTTCTTCAATTTTTATTTTCCGGAATTCAAGTTTCTCGGCAAGACTTCTCAGCTCGGCCGAAGATTTCCAGTTTGTCTGCAAAAGCACCACCTGTATACTTTTGGGATGCATTGCTAAAAGTTCATTTACCGCATGGGTGCCGGTGACCTGACGCCAATTTTTAGGATAAGAAAGTTTGTCGGGTTTGCGGTGGTTCTGCGGCTGAAGACTCGGTTTAGCACTGCCCTTCATCGCTGGGCGGGAAGTTATACTTCCCTTAATGGATTTTACTTTGGTCTTTGAGTTGGATTTAAAATTATTTTTTCTCATTTGGTGCAGCTTTCTAAAATTTCCAGGATGGTTTCTTTTGGGTTTTTTGATTGGAGAATCGGTCGGCCGATGACCAGTGCCGAGGCGCCCGCATTCATGGCCTGAGACGGAGTCATTGTTCGCTTTTGATCTTCGCTGCTGCTGCCTCCTTGCCGGGCTGCTGCTT
>JANOJH010000662.1:0-3080 GCA_031408135.1 Bdellovibrio sp.
TCCATTGCAAACGACAAGGTTGAAAGTGTCGCGCCGGAAAATCCGGTTCCGACTTTTCCGGCATAGCGGAGATTGCCCGAGTCATCGTAGTAGCCGACAAGTATTGAACTGAAAGGCCGACCGGCCTCTGATTCTGTGAATCCTCCAATGACGAATTCCTGTCTTAAGGAGCATTTTGTTTTTTGCCAGACCGGGCTGCGGCCGGGAGTATAAGGAGCCGAGGCTAATTTCGAGACCACGCCTTCAAGTTGTAGCCCGCAGATTTTCGGGTAAAGATTTTTACTGTAATTGAAATGCTCACTGAAAATAAACTTAGTATTTTTAAGCGGGTGAAAAATTTCGGCAAGCCGCGCCTTTCGTTTCAGCAGCGGTTCATTGCAAATATTTTTTCCGTTCAAAAATAAAAGATCGAAAGCATAATAGTAAAGTCCTTTCGGTATTTTTTCAGTCAGCGCATTCTGCAGTAACAGAAAACTACTTCGTCCCATTTCATCAAGAGCAACGAGTTCGCCGTCCAAAATCGCATTCTGAAGGCGGAATTTTTTTGCCGAGTCGATCAGCGTTTGGTATCTGGCTGTCCAGTCGAGGCCGCTGCGGGTAAGAAATCTGATATCTTCACCGTTGATTCGGCAGAGCGTTCGATAACCGTCGAATTTCAGTTCATGTATCCATTCGGGGCCGACGGGCACGTGATCGACCAGTAGTGCCAGTTGCGGCTTGATAAATTTGGGGAGGCTTTTTTTTTTCAGAATCCCTTCGGGTTCTTTGACTGTGAGGTCGTAGTTTTTGCGGGAAAATTCGTCTTGCTGTTTTATCAGCAACCAGTTGTTTTTTGGTCCGGCTTTTCCCATTCTGATGAGCGTCCACCGTCCATGCATTTTTTTTCCTTTAAGTTCGAAATCCAGGTGACCTTTTTTAAGTGCGAAAGCCGGGTCAGAAGCAGGAATCCACCGGCCTTTGTCCCACACGATAACCTGCCCTGCGCCGTACTCGCCCTTTGGAATTTCACCTTCGAAGTCGGCATACTCGATAGGATGATCTTCAACTTCGACGGCAAGTCTTTTGTCGGCCGGATTGAGTGAAGGACCTTTCGGAATTGCCCAGCTTTTCAGTGCACCTTGGTACTCGAGCCGCAAATCGTAGTGAAGGTTGCGGGCATGATGCTTTTGCACGACAAATATCGGATTTTTTTTCTTTGGCCGTTTTTCTTTTTTTCCTGCAGGTTCGGGAGTTTTGCTGAAATTCCGTTTTTCAGAATAGCGCTTAAGACCCACGGGCACTTCTTTTTTTGGTCGTGTCGAGACTTTTTCTTAAAAGTGCCGTCAGATCGATAACATTGTCAGCGGCTTCGATAGGCTCTTGAGACTCTATTTTTTCGACATGGGCGGTATCTCCGTGTTTTACTTTAAGCTGGATCTGTTTCATTAGATCGTCATGGTAAGTGTTGTGATATTTTTCGGGCTTCCATTTGGAAGTCATGCCTTCAACAAGTTTTTCGGCAACTGCGATTTCACGGTCAGAAACTTTAACGTCGAAAAATGAGCTATCGACAAATTTAGCTTCGTGGGCCTCGATTATTTCATTTGCGAATCTGAGAATTTCAAGAATGAGATAATCTTCTCGCGGAATTATACAGACCAGATGCTGAACAGTGTGCAGCACTATTTTAGCAACTGCCGCCTTCTGGGTGCGTTCAAGAACATCTCTCAGCAGAATGTAGCCTTTTTCACCGTCTTTCTGCGGAAGGATGTAATAAGGCGTTTCAAAAAGCATCGGATCAATTTCGGCAAGCTCAACGAAGTCTTCTATTTCGACAATGTTTGTGGATTTGACGTTGGCCTTTTTGAAGTCGGCCTCATTCATAAGGACAAATTTGCCCTTTTTGTATTCGTAACCTTTCACTATAGAATTGCGGAGGACCGGTTTGCCCGTGTTCTTGTTGATTTGTTTGTAGCCGATCGGTGAGTGATCATGTTTATCGATAAGGTTAAAACGTATTTTCTTTACCTGGGTTGCGGATTCAAGATAGATCGGGATATTGACCAGCCCAAAAGCAATGTAGCCTTTCCACATTCCACGGCGCCGAAGCGGCCGTTGCTCTTTTTTTACAGACACTTTTTTTTGACTGCCTTTTAACGTTTTTTTCATCAGACAACTAACAGCAAGAGAAATGCCATTTACAGTCGGTCAAATTTGACCCGTTGCAGACCGTAATTTCATAATATAGTCTTCTGTTAATATGAAGTCCGAGAAGATAATTGCGGAACTCGACCGCGAGTTGATTTTAAAATCTTTAACGGCAGCGCCTGGTTTTTTTATGTGCGCTGCATGGATTACGTACAATCGCCTGGAAGCCGTCACGTATGGGAATGTGATTGTGGTTCTCGGAATTGCACTTATGTTTGTGGCAACTATTCGCTTTATACTCGGCTATTTGCACAAGAAAAATTATATTGGTTTGGCTTTAGCAGCCCGATGGGTAAAAATAAACATTATTTTGAACGGTGTATTATGGAGTGTCGTTACATTTCTGCCGATCTATGAATTACAATTCGCCGACACCACATCTGCCATTCAGGTTATTGCATTGATACTGGGTTTAACACTGACCTCACTTATCACCCTGGCGTATAGCCTACGGTTGGCCTATGCGTATCAATGGATAATGACAATGCCCAGCTGTATTTATCTTTTTTTTCTGGCATTCGAACGGAATAATGTGCCGGCGCTGAACGCCGGAAGTATTATTTTGATCGGGATTATATACATGCTTCAACAAACCCGCGAAGTTAATAGTCAGATTCTGAATAGCCTGCACTCTGCATTAGATTTGAAAAATTCGAATATTCAACTGAAAAAGGTTGAGGAAAAACTGAAGTTGCTGAATGAAGATCTGGAATCAAAAGTAGCCGCAAGAACGCTCGAGCTAAATGAAGCTAAGCTGAATGCCGAAAATGCGAATCATGCAAAGAGTGAATTTCTTGCGAACATGTCTCATGAAATCAGGACGCCACTTGGCGCGGTAATCGGATTTGCAGATCTTGTGGCCAACAATGAGATTACTTTTTCCGAAAAGCAGA
>JANOJH010000664.1:0-1050 GCA_031408135.1 Bdellovibrio sp.
GGCCATTCATTCAGCATGAGTCTTATCCCGGCACTTCAGACTTTCGCTGGGGAGTGAAAGGCGATGTTGATGCCAGGGCAAAAGTCTAGCTGCTTGCCAAAGCAGGAGTGAATTGTATAAAACTTATTGATCAGGATCAAATGACGGAAGCGGAATACATGGCCGTAGTGGACGAGGCTCATAAAAATAATCTGAAAGTGGTTGGCCACTCGCATCGTCCAGATGAAATCCGGAGGGGCTTGAAGGCGGGTGTAGATAATTTTGAACATACAGGGTTGGCAGCAGCACCAGAGTATCCAGAGGACATCATGGCGATGATCAAAGAGCGCACTGCCAAGATGAGTTTAGGCCCGTTGTTCTGGACACCTACGGTGGAGGGATTGTTTAACTACGAATATATGCGCGACAATCCTGAAGCACTTGATAATACCTCCTGGCATTTGGGTCTTCCCGATTCAATTATTGCAGATATAAAACAATCTATAAAATATCCAGGCCGCTTGAGTTATTTTGGATTGAACCCGATACGCAAGCCAACGTTAGAAAAGAAAATCAAACAGTTGAAAGATGCCGGTGTTGTGCTGCTCATTGGTACCGACAGCGGAATCCCAATGAAGTTCCATAGCCAGAGCACATGGAATGAACTGGATGTGTGGGTGAATAAATTGGGTATCGACCCGATGTACACTATACGCGCAGCCACCTATTGGCCATCTGTTATGATGGGTGTAGATAAAGATTTTGGAACGGTGAGCGAAGGCAAGTATGCCGATATCATTGCAGTGAGGGGGGATGTACTGCGCCACATGGCGCTGCTGCAAGACGTGAAGTTGGTGGTGAAGAAAGGGAAGCGGTATAAGTAATAGAATACTCAACGATTCAAAAAAAATCCGGATTTTCAACCGGGCTTCTCGCTGCGTAATCTGTTTAGCCAATCACTCTATAGAACTTAACCCCTATGAAACAATAAACAGACCTGCTATAGCAAGAACTTTATCGGGTGTAAGAGGCTCATCAAATGCTTGTGTAGCAATTGTTGCGCTGTACCCA
>JANOJH010000690.1:0-1103 GCA_031408135.1 Bdellovibrio sp.
GGGAAGCTTACTGATGTATTATTCAATGGATCGGTTTATAAAGATGATAGTGGAAACGTTTTGGGGGTTGTCGTTGTAGCCAGAGATGTTACGGATCAAAAGAGAATTGCAACGGAGTTGACAGAAGCGAAAGTTTTTGCCGAATTGGCAACAGAAATTGCTGAAGAGGCACAGATCAAAGCTGAAAATGCAACACGAATAGCAGTAGATGCGGTGAAAGCAAAACAACAGTTTTTGTCAAACATGAGCCATGAGATTCGCACACCTATGAATGCAATTATTGGGTTTACGAAAGTGGTGTTGAAAACAAATCTGTCGGCAAAACAAAAAGAGTATTTAACGGCCATAAAAATGAGTGGTGATGCATTAATTGTACTCATTAATGATATACTCGATTTGGCAAAAGTAGATGCAGGAAAAATGACATTTGAGCAAACTCCTTTCAAAATGGCATTGTCGCTATCAGCTATGCTTCATTTGTTTGAGACAAAAATCCAGGAAAAGAATTTAGAGCTGGTGAAAGAATATGACAACAAAATTCCTGAGGTGTTGGTTGGTGACCCAGTGCGTTTGCACCAGATTATTTTAAATCTTGTTAGTAATGCGGTAAAATTTACCTCAAAAGGGAAAATTACAGTAGGTGTTCATTTGTTAAAGGAGGATGAAGATAAAGTATCCATTGAGTTTTCAGTTACAGATACTGGAATTGGGATATCAGAAAATAAAATAGAAAATATTTTTGAGAATTTTCAGCAGGCATCTAGCGGCACATCAAGATTGTACGGGGGAACAGGATTAGGACTTGCCATTGTTAAGCAATTAGTAGAATCGCAGAATGGCAGCATCAGTGTAAAAAGTAAAATAGACGAGGGTTCTACGTTTAGTTTTATTTTGAGTTTTCAAAAAACAAAGGCAGAAGCTGAGTTAGAGACAGAAATGATGGAATTGGATGCGCAAATTGGAAACATAAAAGTATTAGTGGTGGAAGACATTGCGCTCAACCAATTACTGATGAAAACACTTTTAGATGACTTCGGATTTGAGCGCGAAATTGCTGCCAACGGAAGAATAGCAATCGAAAAACTACAAGCTAAATCTTACGA
>JANOJH010000702.1:0-1478 GCA_031408135.1 Bdellovibrio sp.
CAATCCATTGTGGGCCAGCTTGCTGAAATGATGAATGCAAACGCAGACTTGAAGATTAGCATTGAAGGGCATACGGATAATGTGGGCACCCCTGAAGCAAACAAAACTCTTTCTTTGAACAGAGCCAAGGCCGTGATGAGCGCCATTGCTGCTAAAGGTGTCAGCGCATCGAGGCTTTCAAGTGTAGGCTGGGGACAAGAGAAACCTGTTGCTGATAACAGAACGGAAGATGGGAAAGCTAAAAACCGTAGAGTAGAAATTGTGAAACTATAACTACACTTTTAATTTGCGGAACACCTATTGTATTTTTAAGAATTAGTTAATGTCAAAGACTCATGAAACAGGAGATTGCCAAGAATAAGATTTATAATGAAGATTGTCTCAATACTATGGCTCAAATGCCAGATAACTTCATTGACCTGACTGTTACCTCACCTCCGTATGATGACCTGAGAACCTACAATAATAAAGTTTTAGGTGCAAAACCTAAGTTCAACGGCTATACATTTCATTTTGAAGAAATTGCTAAAGAACTTTTCCGTGTTACAAAAGTTGGCGGAGTAGTTGTTTGGGTGGTTGGAGATGCTACTGCTGCTGGTAATGAAACAGGAACGAGCTTTCGTCAAGCTCTTTTTTTCAAAGAATGTGGTTTTAATCTATTTGACACGATGATTTATTTAAAACCACCTCGGGGAGCAGTGGGGAACAATAATACATACTGGCAGTCATTTGAATATATGTTTGTCCTAAGCAAAGATTACCCCAAGACCATTAACCTTATCAAAGACAGGGAAAATAAAGAATCGCGGAAGGGTGATAATGGAACAAAAAGACTTCAAAATGGTGACCTACTTCAGTTAAAAAGAGGTGGATATGGTGAATTTGGTCGAAGAACTAATGTCTGGGAATATAATATAGGAAAAGGCCATTCCGCGAGTGATGAGTTTGCCCATGAGCATCCAGCTATCTTTCCCGAAAAACTTGCGAGGGATCATATCTACTCTTGGAGTAACGCTGGAGACCTCGTTTACGATCCAATGATGGGAAGCGGAACCGTTGCCAAGATGTGCATTTTGGAAGGTCGGAAGTTTATAGGAAGTGAGATCAATAAATCATATTGCAGGATTGCTTCCAAGAGAATTGGAAGTGTAGTTAATGCGACAAATCAAGTATATGTCAATACCCGAGGAAGCAAATTTACCTCTGTCTGAAGAACCAAAATCTAAAGTTTGTACGAGCTGCGGTACTGAAAAGCCAATTGAGGCATTTTCGAAAAATCAGTTTGGCAAGAATAATAGAATTTTAAGGCGACCCGTCTGTAGGGAATGCTATTCTAAAAAAGTAAAGATCAATAAAGAGGAAATGAAAGCGTATGTCGAAAGGCATCCTCGTCCGAATATTGGAGAAGAATTCATTTGCCCGATATGTCACCGATAAAAGATTAGAAATTTTAAAAATGATGTTGTTTTAGACCACAG
>JANOJH010000710.1:0-18265 GCA_031408135.1 Bdellovibrio sp.
GTAAAAATATTTTCAGGATTTTTAAAGGATTGGCAACTCTATGCAACAGATCCTCCGGGATCATTGCGTGTAATGAAAGATCAAGAGATCTTATCTAAGTCGTGAATGCAATTTGGTGCCGAAAAAATGAATCGATGTCTGTCCCGAGGGCTACAGTATTCCGATGACATTTAACGGTATCCTGAATACAGTACAGAATTCAGAATACGGGCGGTTAACTGAATTAAGACCTAAATGTAGTTGGGATTTGCATGGCTTACGTACTCTTCGATCATGGTAAAAAAATTGGTGAAATCGCTGAATGGACTGTGGCCTCACAGGAGCCAGTGTATAAAAATGTCTTAGGTAAAGTAGTTTTGTCTGTGCCAGCGAATAATGAATGCACCTTTGTCTCTCCGAAACCTGTGAATCGCAGATCTCAATTGATCGTGATTCAAGATGGTAAGCTCGAGTTTAATTTGCAGGTCAAATCTGTTAAAGGCGCCACTCAGGTTACAGCATTGATCATTTCCCAAAAAGTTTTTGCCTGAGTATTGCCATGGTTATTTCTTATGTAATAAATTCAAACGACTTGGGCATTGACCCCATGCTTTGCAAAAAAATTCATTTTTGATATAGATCGGGCAGCTTTATAAATCATCGGGAGACCTATGAGATTTTCAACGTTATTAGCTATGTTAAAGGCGGCCGGTCAAAGTGCAGACGGCTTTTCGTGATTTGAAAATTTGCCGATAGGCTAGCAAAAAATGTATATTGTCCCGCATTGTCTCATTTTGAAACATTCAAGTCGTCTGCAATGAGTTTCGTAAGTACGAGCTTTGCTAATTAATAGTTGGTAAATTAACTTAGGAGAGTTTGTGTCGTTTCAAAAACTGACAAAAGGCATTTTTGCAATTATAGCAGTAGGAACCACTCTTTTATTTTTCAATAATTGCGAAAACTTAAATGATCCAAATTCGACGCCCCAGGCGCAGGTTTCTCTTTCCCGCCAGATATTCTCGGATTTAACGACCGAGTTTATAGTTAAAGTTGTCTATGAAGTCGGTGCAACACCGTATACCGGTAATATTGGAATAACAGCGAATGACACGTGGGATATTACCAAATCCAGTTTTCAGGCCGTTTTTCAGAATCACACAGGAAGGGTCATTACCGTTCCAAGCTTAGCTTCCGGTTTCACCCAGATTCCCGATAAAAGTAAAACGAGTTGGACGACAAGTGAACTCATTGCTTTGGGAACCAGTGTTTCGCCGGCCTCTTTAGTGACGAACAATAAAGCCACTGTAACAGTGATTTTTTTAAACGGCTTGTTTGAAGGCAACACCGGAACCCTTGGTGTACATTTCTCTGGTTATGGATTTGCCTTTGTATTTAAAGACGTCGTTGCGGGCGTCGGTGGCACGGCGGCCGATCAGCGCTACGTTGAACAGGCTACGGTTGTTCATGAAATTGGCCATCTGATCGGCTTAGTGAACAACGGGGTGCCGCTAACCAGTAGCTATGAGGATCCGGCGCATCTTCGGCATAGTACAAATACTAGCTGTGTAATGTATTGGACTGTTGAGTCTTCAACCACTATTTTAAGCTTTTTGACGAATAATATTTTAGCCGCACGACTAAACCTATTTGAAGCCGAAGCTTTAAATGATGGCCGGGCCTATCACCCTTAAAGAAAATGTACGCCGTACCTAAACCCCCCAACCGCGGATTTAGGTAAAGGAAGTTTCTAAACTCGGTCGAGAATAAAAAAAATCCGGTTTCGGCCATTTTCCTGCATTTCTTTTTTTGCAGACATTTTGTATTGACTCAAAAGTTCGTTCACAGCCAGCATTTTCTCGAGTTTTTCCTCATCGCGGTGAGGGCCCAATATTATTCTCTGAGCAGCGAGTTTTTCATTTTTTGCCAGGCCGCAAAGGATGTCGTTGATAACATGGGCGCCGACTCCCGCTATGCATAGGTTGCCGGTAACAATTGTTTTTATTTGCTCTCCACTTTCGGCAAAAAAGAAAGCTTTCGACGGATTATCAGTTTTGAAAACGTAGGTTTCGAAAGTGACTTTTACTCTGTTAATTATTGAAGCCACTTGATCAACGAAATAGATATTTGCAAAGCGGCGGCTTTCGTATGCGGCCCCGCCCAGAAAGCCGTGATCGCAGCAAACGTCCCACACATCATGGCCTTCAAGCAGATTGTCGTAAACGACCTGTAGCCTTGGTGAAATTCGCATTTTGTTATTTTTCTTGCGCGATCGTTAAATTGTGTTGAGCGGCCTTTGAATCAGGATGATTTTTGACGGCAATTTTCAGTAAGCTGACGGCTTCGGATTTTTTTCCGCTTTTTTGCATAATATTGGCGAGGCCAATTAATGCCACAAGGCTGGTTGGCCACTTTTCGAGAACTTTGCGGTAGCTTTTTTCGGCTTCGGGCATTTTTTGGGCCTGTTCAAGGCCAACGGCGGCCGTTACGTTTGCCAACTCGCCGGCGACGACGGCCAGTTCGCCCGGTGGTAGGATTACCAAGCCCCAGTATTCGCCAAGCATCCACGAGCGTTCAAATTTACTCAGGTCCCAATGATAATAAGGGTCGTGACCTGAATGGAGAATGATTTCCTGTTTTACGAGATCGAAGCCGAGTACAAGTGCGTAATGCCATTGCGGCGCCCAACTTAAGCTGAGATTTTCAAAAATAATGACAGGATGCCCGGCGGCCACTTCGGTTAAGAGTTGATTGAGGCCTTCAATTCTTACGGCCATCATTGCCTGACGGCGACTGGCGCTTATGAGGTCGGTTTGCAGACTGCCATTGAATCCGGGCGTATAAACCTGCGGGGCAATTTCTGCAACGGTAACGGCTTTGCCGGCCCAGCGAAGCGCCATTGTTAAAGTGGCTGGTCCACAGTAACCTGCGCTCTGATCAATGAATTCGACATTTTCAATAAGGTAGGAAGCTGGCAGATTACCGGGTGAAGCAAGAAGAGTTTCGGTTTGCCTGGCCGGTGTTACACAACCAACCAGACAAAATGAAACCGCTAAAACTGAAAATAGCCGCTTCATCAAATACGTTTAGCAAAATAAATAATTAATACGACAAGCAAAATTGCAATCAGAATATCACCACCGGCGCGGGCTTCATTGACCTGACCTGAAAGCTGGCGAATTTCCTGTTCAGAAAGTATCGAAAGACGGGCAATTGCTTCGTCGGACGAAATACCGTTTTTCAGCAGCTCATTTTTTACTGCAGTTTTTTCGAAGTAGTCCCGAACATTTTTTTCGGCCTGAGCGCGCGTGATTTCTTCCAACGCCTGACCTGCAGATATCATTTCGGCTTTGGCGCCGCTGATACCATCGGCCATCAGCACATTGGGAACGTTCGACATGACAAAGGCCATAAAAAATCTGAGCGCTGCCTTTTTAGAATTTGATCCATTCATAAGTTATCCTCTTTGCTTTCTTGATAAAATGTTTATCAATTCGCGTGCCCTTAGATGTATACGACCATAATGCATTACATGCAAATCTAAAGCGTTAAACGTTCATTTAATGAACGCAAGCAGAGAATTATAGAACACGGTTATGCAGCACTCTTCTTCACAGAATTTGCGCGTAGCGGAAGTTCAATCTGAAAGGTTGTATGCTTCGCAGACGGCAGATATTTCAAATTTCCGTTGTGTGATTCAATTAAGCCTTTTGAAAGGCTCAGACCAAGGCCTGTTCCTTCACCGACGCTTTTCGTCGTAAAGAACGGTTCCATAATTTTCTGTGCGATTTTCGGGGAGATTCCATCACCGCTATCGGTGACCGAAATATTAACGCTATTGCCGTTACTTTTGACATCGATTTTGATCCACTTTTTTTCGAGCCGCTTAATTGCATCAAATGAATTGATCAACAGATTCATCAGGACCTGACCGATCTGAGTGGCATTACATTCGATTGCCAGATTGTTCGGGCAGTCTACAGTTACATCGATAGTTCGATATTTAAATTTTTCATTTACTAATGTCAGTGTGTCTTCAATGATACTTTTAACCTCGATGACCGAAAATGAATCATGTTCGGCATTTCGAGAAAAGGCAGTCAGCCCCTTAATTATTTTTGAAATTCTAAGCGCAGTGGCTTCGATTTTACTGATGTCCTGAGCAATTTTTTCCCGGTTCCAGTTTGTGCTCGTAAGCTGGTTGGAAAGCAACGAAGCCTTTCCGATGATGATTGAAAGTGGATTGTTGATTTCATGGGCCACGCCACTGGCCATTTCACCCAAAGCCGCCAATTTTGAATTCTGATAGAGTTGAACTTCAAGATTTTTTTCATCTGTTACATCAGTTATGAACCCATGCCATAAAATACTTTGATCTGACAATCTTTCGGGTTTGGCAATGCCACGCAGCCAGCGCAGACCTGCTTTCGGCAGTATTACCCTGTAATCAATTGTAGAGATTTCAAGTTTTTCTGCGGATTTTTGCACGGCAATCATCGTTTTTTCGATATCTTCGGGATGAACCCGCTGAAATAGCTTACCGGCATCGAGTTTAACCTCTTCCGCAGTCAATTCGTATATGGCATCAATGCCAGCCGAGGCAAACGGAAAATAAGAGCGGCCGTCACTGAACAGTCGGAACTGGTAAATGAATCCGGGAACTTGTTCGGTAAGTCTTGTCAGTTGTTTTTCGTAATTTTTTTTCTGAATCAGTTCGCGTCGCAGCCGAAATTGCGCAACAATCTGCGAGGCTATAATGTGCAGACTCCGTAGTTGAAGGTCGGTCAATTGTTTCGGGTTCTCATCGAGTACACACAGCGTGCCGAGCGATTGCCCTTCATTGTCTGTCAAAGGAATTCCGGCATAGAAAGAAATGTGAGGCGCGCCGGTAACAAGCGGATTTTTGGCATATCGCGGATCTTTGCGGGTATCATTAATAACTAAGGCCTCCTTGTCAGACACAACTTGATTACAGAACGCAAATTCACGCGGAACTTCATTTATTTTCAACCCGACATGCGATTTAAACCAAGCGCGATTCTGGTCAATTAAAGTTATTAAAGAAATTTTGGTGCCACAAATCTGCGATGCCAGCAGAGTCAGTTGATCGTAAATTAACTCTTCTTCGGTGTCTAAAAGCTGATACGATTTCAGCGCAGCCGTTCTCTCAATTTCATCTGAAGCGATTGAATTTATCATTGGTTATATATCGGACAAAATCAGCCTGAAATTGAGCTAGGCTTCGGTCTCGTTGATCCAAGTATCCTGTTCGGAAAAAAGCATTTCGAGTAACCCACCATTCGTTAGGTGATCGCCGTCAAACATCTCATTTTGAGAAAGGGAAATTTCAGTCAGATTTTTATAGGCTTCCACACGACCAAAGTACTCAGTCTTCGACATCATTGGTGCCGTTGGAGCTTTAAGTATCTTCTGACCGTAGATCAGGGTGTCGTAGCTGTAGCTGTTGAATACCAGCGCTTCAAGAGCGGTATAAGGCGAAAGTGTTCCAAAATGGCTGGCGCTCAGTGGCGGTCGCTGCAGGAATAAATCAATGACCAAGGCGGCATCGCCGATTTCAGTATTTTCAGCGCACCATTTCCAGTAGGGTGTATCAAATTTCTTGTTGAATTTATAGTGCATGCCAAGGAACCAGCGGAAAGTATCCCACGTTGCGGCAATTTCCTGGTTGATTCCGGCAATAGAGCTGAAATCCTTCAATGAATTCGGCATCAATTTACAGAGTGTCATAATACTATGAACAGCAGTTTGGATCGCAGTGGATTCCAGCGGTTCAACAAATCCATACGCATTTCCTAGTGCAAAGACGTTACCGCTCCAGGCGGTTTTATGCCGGCCGGTTTTGAAATCAACCAATTTGTGCCTAACCTGCCCGAAACGTTGCTGAACTTCAGCAAGGGCCTCGGCTTCGCTGCAAAACTGCGTCGAGAAAACATAGCCGTAATGATTTTCTTCGCGCATCGGGATTTTCCAGCACCAGCCGTTTTTCATCGTGATAACCGAAGTGAATGGATCAATAACGCCAGATTTCGGCAATTCAAAGGTTAAGGCTTTATTATTTATCAGGGTTTTATTAAACGATAAGAATTCTGTTTGCAGAGCTTGTCCCAGAATTTTCGACCGAAAGCCTGAACAATCGATATACAAATCAAATTTGTGCTGAGTGCCGTCGTCTGCCTCAAGGCCGGAAACCATGCCGTCATCACTTAAATTCACCTTTGTAATTTCTTTGTCGCGAATTTCGATAGCTCGTTCAGAAATGATAGTTCGCAGAAATCTGATAAGACTTTTGTTATCAAGGTGATATGAAAACGGGATACTGCCCAGTAGTGAGATCAGGTTGCCGTCTTCATCCCGAATGATGGGAATTTTCCCATGATCCATCAAAACCGAAGCCCAGTTTGAATTTAAAATTGAATTCTCGAAGTAGTAGGATTCGTGTTGATGTCCGGCAAAAAAATTAAAATTGAAATGATAGTCGCCCGGGCAACCCCAATCAAAGTGAATACCAAGTTTAAGAGTGGGCCGAACTTCTTCGAAGAATCTTTCAGGGCTGATTCCAAGAGTTCTATGCAAAAAGGGAACAATTTCAGTGGTTGTCGATTCGCCAACCCCGATAACGGGGATCTTGCTTGATTCGATTATTGTGGTTTCAATATTTGGATGAAGTTTTTTAAGAGCAAGCGCCGCCAGATAACCGGCTGTGCCTCCGCCTAAAATGCCAATTGTTTTTATTTCAGTCGACGGATATTTCGGAAAATTCAGAAAACTGAGATCAAAGGCTTTTTCAATCTGGTCAGTGACTTTGCTCAGTTGGTCAGCCTTTGAACGACGTTAGAAACTTTTGCGATTTCAGACATTAATACTCCGGCATTTTCGCCACCGTTACTGAAGCAGCCGCCGTTTGTATGAACGCCGACAACAAATCCGTTTTGATCAAGTACGGCTGAACCGGAACTTCCCGGCTCAGTATCGAGGTCGCCGTAAGTCATGTATTTCACATCGCGAAGACCATTTTTATGGCCGACATCCACCATTTTAGGTTTGCCGCTCGGATGCTGAATCACTGTTAAAATATTTCCATTCTCAACATTTTCGATATTGATTTTCTGGAAGCCGTATTTCAGGCCGGGTTTGCCCTCAATTTGCAGAACTGCGAAATCCAATTGACCTAAACCTTTTTCAACAACCGCCAAAATTTTAAAGTGTTCAGGCTTTGCCAGTTCAGTTGTGCCGCGCAGTTTTTGAAAATTAAAAACGGCAAATTCTTTAAGAATTGTATTGTCGATGCAGTGTGCAGCTGTCAAAAAGAGATCCTCGCTGATCATAATTCCGCTGCAGTATTTGCTGGTATTCGGTAAAGCGCCATAAGCCAGTGCGCCGACAGCCTGTTCATATTTAACAACGAATTCAACCGGCTGGCCTCGGGCACCGTCATATTCTGACACGTGCTGCAAATCATTTGTTCCGCAAATACTTTCAGTCATGTTTTTATTAAATTTATAATTGGCCGGGTTTGCCAACTGACGGATAAAATCCGGGTTATGGGCTGAGTTTTTAGCATAAACAACCGAAGTCAAAAGAGTAACTGCAACCAGTGCGGCTCTGAGTGATGTGAATATTGAAAGCATGAAATCCCCTCGTTGATTAATAAGCCTATTAAAGTCTCAGGGGGTTACAATTAAAAAGTGTTTTATTTTTTAAATAGACAGGTTGCGCCATAATAAAGTCTTTGCTCTAATATTAGAAAGAATTTGTCATCGCCAGCTGAAATTTGGTTTTTCCTTTAAGCGATTTGTTGAATCGGCTCGCGGTTAGAAGATCGACAAGTACCTCATTTGGCTTCAGTATTTTATTTCTGACAAGCAGTCTTGCAGCAACTCCAGTTACAAATGCGGTGGCTTGAGATGTTCCGCTCATTATTCCGTAATTGTTCCCCGGAAGTGTTGAGTAAATCAGTTTCCCCGGAGCTGCGATATCGATTGTGTTGCCACCGAAATTACTGAAAGCAACGAGATCGCCGTCGTTATCAGTTGCTGCGACCGAAATAATATTATCGAGGCCGTAATTTGCCGGGTAGTATTTTTTATTATCGGTATTTGTATTATTATTGCCGGCTGCAGCGATGAAAAGGATGTTTTTCAGTCTGGCTTTTTTAATGACGAGATATTCTCTGGTATATTGGCTCGCGCCGCCGCCGGAATAATTAATTATTCTGGCGTTCATCATTGTCGCGTACTCAATTGCCTTCACGGTGTTCAGAATATTCTCAGAATCTTCTGATTGGGCATCATAGTACTTCAGGATCATAAGACGTGCAACAGGAGCAGACGTGCCGATGGTTTGATGTTTTCGGAATTCCTTTCTTATTATCCCCGAGATATGTGTCCCATGCCCATGTGAATCCGAAACATCATTGTTATTTTTAACAAAATTCCAACCATGAACATCATCGATGAAGCCGTTGTTGTCATCGTCTTTGCCGTTCGTCGATTTGTCGTGACCGAAAAAATCAGTGCCGGTTTCACCTTCATTTACCCAGATCGAATCCATAAGTTCGCGATGTTTGATGTCGGCACCAGTGTCGATAACCGCAATAGTAATGCTTTCGCGACTGATAGCAAAAATTTTGGCTTTGTTGATGGCCGCATGGTTTTTCTGCGCAAAAAACAATAGCATTCCTAAAATGATTTTTTTGGTCACTGATTCTCCTGGCTCGATTTTTTTGTTTTGATAATGTGCGCGTGTATGATTGACTAAAGCAATCAGCGGGCCACCGCCGGGAGGCCTTTAAAGAGTCAGGCAAAACTGTCTAGGATGTAACCTGTATACCAATCCTTAGACAGTGTGAGCTTTTGTACAGTGGATTTTAAGCGACTATAGGGGCTTTTAGCAGTTTTCCGGCAACCGTGTATTTGTTGCGGCCTGAATTTTTAGATTGGTAGAGTGCAAGATCGGCTCGTTTTAGCCAGTCAGAAACTGTCTCATTTTCGAACATTTGGGCAATGCCCATTGAAACCGTAAATCGAATATCGATTTTTCCCTGAATAAAGGCTTCGTTGCGGATTCGCTTCTGCGCTTCCTCGGCTCGCACAACTGCATGTTCGGCTGTATGGTTAGGAAGTACCACAACAAATTCTTCGCCGCCTATGCGTGCGACCATTTCGTTCTCTTTATTAAAGACCAGTTTAAGCGTGTTTACACATTCCTTTAAAACGAAATCCCCGATGTCATGTCCGTAGGAGTCGTTGATTTTTTTAAAAAAATCGATGTCGAGCATAATGATGCTGACATGCCCATTACTGAGCTTGTTCATTTGGGCCACTTTTTTCAGATACTCATCAAAGCTCTTTCGATTGCTGGCCGAGGTCAAATGATCAACGTTAAGGTTGTTGTTGGCCTCCATCAGCTGCTTTCTAACGGTATCTAAGTTCTTTTTAGTGCTGGCAATTCGTTTTTTACGTAATTCATTCTTCTGACTCTGGTATTCAACGTAGGAATTGATAAAATCCCTCGATTTGAGGCGCAGCATATCGATCGAGTTGGCCTCTACGGCCTCTTTAAGATCTTTGAGGTTGGTTTCGAGATGTTTTTCTTTGGTGTTCTCGAATTGAATATCTTCGCTTAATTGATCGGCAAAGTCCCAAACGATACGTTTAAAGTCGTCAAAGGTATTCTGCACGTAAGAGTATTCGTCTATTCTATAGCTTGAAAAAAACTGACGTAGCTCAAAAAGGGTCTTTTCGGTCTGCTTCGGATCAGGATCAACTAGGCTTTTCGCCATGCTATCGAGTTTCTCACGAACTTTTCTGATGGAATGCTTTTCAACTTCGAACAGGTGTTTATTATAGACATCAATCATGTAAATTAACGTGGCACGGTCTTCGGTGATGATCGGCATTTCACCCGGCTTACCTGTATCGTTTTCCTTGTAGAATGAAATATCTAATTGTTGCAGAAGTTTTACAACCCATTGTTTCAAGTGATTCCTCCAGGACGTCTATTTCTCTTCGGTATTTTAAAGCTAAATTCCAATTTTTTTTTCGGGCGGGCCTTTTTGTGTCTCAAATAGAGAATCTGCCTGAACGCGCTACAGTATGAATAGACTCAGGCGGTTTAACGTATCAATCTTATTTTATTTTTTAAACGGGGAATGAGGATTTCATGAGCGTGTCTTACTGGCTGGATCGTACAAATGAAGCAAATCGTAAAAATTTTGATGTCGTTATTGTCGGAGCAGGAATAACCGGTATATCTACGGCCTATTGGCTCAGCAAGGAAGACCCAACGCTTAAAATCGCAATAATCGAAAAAGGCCGCCTTGGCTTCGGGGCTTCGGGCAGAAACGCCGGCTTTGTTACCTGTGGTTCGGTTGAACATTTTAACCGCATGATCAACAAGCACGGTCTTGAAGAAGCCGTTGAAATCTGGAGATTCTCCGAAACAAATCTGAACCTACTGATGGAGCATATTATTCAGGAAGACGAAGCGGCCATTGAGTTTAAAAAGGGTGGCGCCTATTCGCTTGCAGCGCAGGATAACGAATTTAACGAACTAAAAAAAGTTGCTGATGTCATGGGCTCGCTGAAAATTCCGGTTGAAATCTATAATTCACGTGAAGTTGAAACGCGCGTTGGAGCCACTAATTTTGTGGGCGGCATCAAGTATGTAGATGACGCGTATACAAACCCGATCAAACTTTTAAATAAAATGATGAAAAAAACCAACGCCACATTACTTGAAATGACTGAAGCCAATGAAGTTATCTCAACCAATGAAGGCACGCGAATCGTAAAAACCGACAACGGCGATATCGAATGTTCGATGGTTATTTATGCGCTGAACGGCTACGCGCCGATCATGAATAAGTTTTTCAATGACAAAATATATCCGACTCGCGCCCAGATTTTAATGATGGAAAAAGTTCCGCATTTTATGGAAGGCCCGTGCTATGCCAACTTCTATCTGGATTATTTCAGACAGATGCCAACCGGCGAATTACTCATCGGCGGTTTCAGACAGCTGGAAAAAGCCACCGAAGTGGGTTATTCAGATCATGTTTCTGATATTATTCAGAATGCACTACATGAATTCGTAACAAATCATTTGCCGCAGTTTAAAGGTAAGAAGGTTTCGCACCGCTGGTCGGGAGTCATGGGCTTTTCTTCAGATGGTCAGCCGCTGGTGGGTTCGTTACCGGAAGATTCACAGGTCTTCTTTGCCGGCGGTTATACCGGCCACGGTATTGGGCTTGCGTTCAATACGGCAAAAACTCTTGTGGATTTGATTTACGGGCGCGATATCCCCAAATGGCTGTCGGCCAGACGATTCGCCTGATCAGTAAATGGGCGAGGCAAAGCAAAGAATTGACTTTGTATCAGCTGCTAACTAAATCTCATGGTCCATGAGTCAAAATTCAGGCACTCGTTTTTTCAGACACTATAAAAATAAGCCCTATAAGTATCTAGGCACCGCACGACACTCTGAAACCCTTGAAGAGCTGGCGTTGTATGAATCTCTTTACGAGAATCCGTTAGGCCGCATTTGGGTCAGGCCCAAAGAAATGTTTTTCGAGAATGTGGAAATTGAAGGGGTTGTAAAGCCCCGTTTTGAAAAAGTTGATTTTAGGTTTCAGGCTTCTGAAACGATAACTGAGACTGACATCGAGAATGTGCGGCTAGTGTATTTGCGGTGCTTTTCGAAAGAACTTAGAGTTGATAGATTCAGTGCCAAAATAGCTGCCCATTCGAAATTTTTGTTTTTATATGCGTTTGATTGTGACCAGCTGGTTGCATTTAAGTTTGGCTATGCCGAAAACATTGACGTTTTTTATTCCTGGTCGGGCGGAGTATTGCCGGAATTTCAGAATCTGGGGCTGGCGTCTGAATTGATGAAGAAGCAGCATGAATGGTGCAGAAAAATGGGCTTTAAAAAAATTCTCACGCGGACGCGCAATGATTATATCGCAATGCTAAGGCTGAATTTTAATTTCGGGTTCAAGATCATCGGTACTCAGAAAAGTGCTGCCGATGAAATAAAAATCATTTTGGAAAAAGTTCTTTAATTAATGAGATTGAAAGTTTCAGGTTGCGAGAACTGAGCCCCGACAGTATTTCATATAAAATTTGAGTCTAAAAATGCAAAAATATTTTTTAAAATTTAGACTTTAAGCCGCTTTCTTGACTGCAACCTGAAGTCTAAGCCCCGATCTGTGGATAAGTTGCTGCAAAGCTATTTCAATTGCAAGCACCTCTGATAGGCCACACTTCTTTGCTATTTTTGAAGCTAATTGCAGACTTACAAACTGTCTATTTTTTTCTATATCGCAAAGTGAACTCTTTGAGATTCCTAAAAATTTGGCCATCTCAACCTGAGATAATTTTTTTAAAGTTCGTGCTGACCTCAAGAAGCCGCCAAAAGTTGCAGCTCCTAGCTTTTTATCGAGAATTTTAGTTAAAGATTTATTAGTACTCATGTTTGTTCACCTCAATTATTAATAGTTCAAGGCCGATTTTAGTTTCAATATATATAGCGCGGTAAGCCCTATTCAATCTTATAGAGCGCTGCCCTTTTCTCTCGCCCTTAAGAGGCTCGTCATGATAACCCTTTAATTTTCGCGTTTCATGAATTCCAAGCCTTTCAACAGTTTCAGCCCAATATCTTAGAGTTTCGACTATATTTTTAGGTATTTTATTTAGCTGTTTTTCAGCAAACTTTGAAACTAAAACAATAGTCACTTATAACCTCTAGTACTGTAAGTTACAGTACTAGTCACTAAAACTCAAGATTTAATTTTACTGATATGCGTACGGCTACTCATTTAAAGCCTAAACGCTACATTAGGCCGAAATCTGGTACGTTCAAAACTCTTGTGGTAAATGCCAACTCGAGGCGAATCATCACGATCCTAGCACAACACAGTTTATAACTAATTCGCCGGTTCGCGATCCCAAACCTGCGTACGCCCCAACAATGAAAATCCGACAAATCCCCTTACTTCCAACTTTTTACCGTCTTCAGTGAGAGTCACTTTACACGAATAAGTTTTCCCATTATTCGGATCAAGAATTTCCCCACCTGACCATTTCACATCAGAATCTTTTTTAAGAGAATTGAGAATCTGCATACCAATAATCAATTGATCCTTCTGAGACCCCGAACATTTATCGCATTTAGGATTCTGATCTTCATCAGCTTTTCTGAACAATTTTTCAATCTTGCCATACAAAAGCCCGTCTTTTTCAAAAATTTCGATAATTGATTTCGGCTGCTTAGTTTCATCATCAATACTTTTCCATCTTCCAACCGGCGAGGTCTGCGAAAAAGCATTCAAAGCAAAGCCGAAAAATCCAATTAATAATAGTATTCTCATAAAATCTCCTTAGTTAAATTTAAATGCATTTCAATAGCGGTACATTTGCAGGGTTTGCCGTCACGTGTGCAGACGTAATCAACGTCGATCCAGTAATTCGGATGCTCGATGATGGTTTGAAACCCGAGATTAGCCAGATATTTGTAAGAGGAATTATTCGGAGATTCTTTCCAGCAGTGAGTAATAATGGCGGCAGCCTTAAGTTTACGAAAAATCTCGATGGATTTCTGGGCCAATTTCGGGCCCCAGCCCTGGCCCTGCAGATTAGGCGAAACAAATAGGCTCTGAAAGTAAGCGGTTTCAGAAAGCTGTGTTGGCCAGAGATCGGGCCTGAGGTTTGAACCTTTACCGCGGTCCCAGTTGCCGGGCGGGAAGGCGAGGCGCAACCCCATAATTTCTGATGTGGAAGCATCAACAAGTACGAAAGAGCAGATATCGCCGCTTGGGTGCGCGATCGATTTTTTCTGAAATTCGGTCAATTCCACAACAGAATAATAACCATCTCCGACAACGCGGTCGGTGAATTTTTTAACCGCAGAAACGTCATTGGGTAAAAACTCTCTAATTAGCATACTTTTTCAGTTTTAATAGATAATCAGGCATTAACGCAACGATATTACCTGCAACACAGAACAAAATGCCCGCAATTAAATAGCCCGTCAGTGGCAAGCCTTCAAAGATGAGCGAAACCCCGACAGCAATAACCGGAGAGATCACGCTTGTAAACGCGGCCTTTGAGGGGCCGAAGAGTTCGATTAATTTTAGATAGCAACCAAACGAGATTATGGTTCCGAAAATAGTTAAGTAGAAAAATGAAAGTAAAAATGTGGAATCAAAGCTCTGTATTATAAAAGATTTGCCGGTGATAACACAGAAGATAAGGGTTAACAGCGAACCGTAAAGCATTCCCCACGCATTATTTGTGGTGATGGGTATTTTTTTCTGCCGATTCTTAAGAGATACCAGATTTCCGGCTGAGGCCGAGACCGTGGCTATTAGACTGAGTAAAAAACCGATTAACGACGTGGGATGTAATTTATAACTGCTGATTTCATTCAACGAAATAAAGATCATTCCGGCAAAGCTGACAAATGCCCCGATAAAGACTTTTCTTTCGATCGCGAGTTTCAGAAAAAAGTGGCCACCGAACATATTGAAAAAAATCAGCGAGGTAAAGGCCAGTGCAACCAATGCCGAAGGTGCCAGATGCGAGGCCCAGTACGTTAAGAGGTAGTTCAGGCAGAACATGAAGAAACCCTGGATTGCAAAACCGATATGTTCTTCTTTTCCGAATTTGAGCGGTAACTTTTTTAATTTTGCATAGCCGAAAAGAATCAGGCTTGCGGCAATGAACCTGTAAAAAACTGCGGTATTTGGATCAATGGCATGAAACTGATATTGAATCGCGATCCAGGTTACCCCCCAGATCAATGAGCAGGCGACGAAGTAGATCAATGACTACTCTTCGTCTGCATCTTCTTCTTCGTCTTCTTCATCTAAATCGTCTTCATCCTCATCTTCTTCGTCATCGTCAACTTCTTCAGATGCTTCAATCCGGAGTAACCAGCCTTCTTCATAGGGGTCTTCCTGAATTACAGAAGGCTCTTCAACGACGTTTGCGTTGACTTCGATGACGGTGCCCGCAACAGGGGAATAAATATTGAGTGGACCATCGTCAGTTTCGATAACACCGATCGCAACATCTTCCTCCACTTTTTCCGCTTCGGCCGGAAGTTCAACAGAAGTGATTTCGGTAATGTCTGCCAGACCTTCTTCGTTAATCCCGATAGTAATAATACCGTCTTCTTCGCGGTACCACATGTGGTGATTATAGTTTTTCAGGTTTTCGCTCATAATTTTTTCTCCCTTACACTAAAGACAATAGATGCACAAAAATTAGATATTAAATTTTCGTCAAGTAGTTTGCTACAAAGCCTAATTATTCCAGCTATTCTAACGAAAAAATTATACTCGTCAAAGTAAGTAATGGTAACGCAAACTTAAAAATTTGCGGTTTGATAAAGATTTTGATACAAGACTCGAACTTTCTAATCAGAAAATAATTTGCTGTCAAAAGTCAGAGGGGGATGTATGGCGACAATGCGTTTTTTTGTCATCGGTTCGTGGACCGAGGGCATGTTGCACTTTCAAAAGCTGCGACCATTTATAGTTTCATATGAGCCGGCTACAATTCAGGCTAAAGCCTATCGATTACCGGTGGGATTTCCTGTTTTAGTGGCACAAAATGCCGAATCTAACGCCGATGATGAAATTTTAGGCCAATTGGTTGAGCTTAAATTTGATGCTACTTTGCTGGCATTAATGGATTCATTGCATGGTGTGAATGCAAAAGATCCCGCTAAAGGACTTCACCAGCGATCGACCGCCAAAATTACCAAAACCTCCGGCGAACTTGATGATGCGCAGGTTTATTTTTTCAATCCGAAGAAATTGAGCGCCAAAGCTGTTCGAATTGCCGGCGGAATCTGGCAGGATTCACTTGCTCAGAACCCACCGCTAACGGAACAGTTAACCGAAAAGCAAAAAAGCTATGTTCTGAAACTCGGCTCTATAAAAGGGCGGGAAATTCTTCCGATAAATGATCTGCCTCTTTATCGCGAACTGATGAAACTAGAACTGATTGTTGATAAGGGCCGCCGATTGGCTTTGAGTTCATTAGGTAAAGAAGTTTATAATAATCTGATCTGATGAAATCAAATAATTCTCTATTTAAAGTCGTACTTCTCGAGCCTGAGATTCCGCAGAATACGGGTAATATTGGACGGACGTGTGTAGGTCTCGAATGTGAATTGCATATAATTGGCCCCACCGGTTTTGAAATTAGCGATGCCAATCTGAAGCGGGCGGGTCTTGATTACTGGCAGCATCTCAGCTGGTTTCAGTATAAATCTTTTGAAGAATGGTTTGCTCAAGTGGAAAATCCTGAGCGGGTTTTTTATTTCAGCACAAAAGTAAAACAGACTTATTTTG
Source organism: Bdellovibrio sp. (assembly GCA_031408135.1). Lineage (GTDB taxonomy): Bacteria > Bdellovibrionota > Bdellovibrionia > Bdellovibrionales > Bdellovibrionaceae > Pseudobdellovibrio. Next base: position 16,358 of record JANOJH010000710.1, read on the forward strand.
ATGTGAAGTATCAGCGGGGCGACTGGCTGGTTTTCGGTAAAGAAACAAAGGGGCTGCCGCCCGAGCTGATTCAAAGCAATCTGAAACAGGCGGTAACGATACCTCAGACCGGCCAGGTCCGGAGCCTTAATTTAGCTACCGCTGTGGCCATTTCGGTTTATGAAGGATTTCGGCAGGTCGTTCACGGAAAATAGCTCGTTGCCCGACTTTTAGCCTGTCGGGTCGCGGGGGCCGATAGACTTGGTTCGTCTTGCGTGTTTTAGACGAAAGCTCTATCCTAATCAGCTATGGTACAAAAAATTCTTTCTAAAGTATTCGGCACAAGTCATGAACGCGAAATGAAGAAGATTCAACCCTTTGTTGATCAGATTAATGCACTAGAGGCTTCCGTAAAAAAACTGACAGATGACCAGCTTAAAGCCAAAACCGAAGAGTTTAAAAAAAGATTCAGCGATGGACAAACGATCAATGACCTAATGCCCGAAGCATTTGCGGTTTGCCGAGAGGCCTCTTTGCGGGTTTTGGGTATGCGGCATTATGACGTGCAGTTGATAGGTGGTTTTGTTTTGAATCGCGGTTCGATTGCTGAAATGCGCACAGGTGAAGGTAAAACTTTGGTTGCGACACTGCCGGTTTATCTGAATGCAATTACCGGCCGCGGTGTACATGTGGTGACGGTGAATGATTACTTGGCAACACGTGACTGTGAATGGATGAGCCGTCTTTACAACTGGTTGGGCCTAACAACCGGCGTGATTAAACACGGCCTGACCGACGATGAACGCAGAACCGCTTACAATGCGGATATTACCTACGCAACAAACAATGAGCTGGGCTTTGATTACCTGCGCGACAATATGAAATTTGATCTGGCCGAATACGTTCAGCGCACTCCTCACTTTGCCATCGTCGATGAATGCGATTCTATTTTGATTGATGAGGCGCGAACGCCGCTGATAATTTCGGGCCCTGCTGAAGCTTCGACCGACAAGTACTATCTGATTGATAAAATTATTCCCGCTTTGAAAAAAGATCTGCATTTCAAGCTTGAAGAAAAGTCAAAATCCGCAACTTTAACCGAAGAAGGAAATTCCGAAGTTGAAAAACTGTTGAAGCTCGACAACCTATATGATCCTGAGAACATTGAGCTACTCCATCATGTAAACCAAGCCCTACGGGCGCACCATTTGTATCGTTTAGATGTTGAATACATGATTCAAGACGGCGAAATCGTGATCGTAGATGAGTTTACCGGTCGGCTAATGCCCGGCCGTCGCTGGAGTGATGGTTTGCATCAGGCTATTGAAGCCAAAGAAAAAGTTGAAGTTAAAAATGAAAATCAGACGCTTGCGACGATTACTTTTCAGAACTACTTCAAAATGTATGAAAAATTATCGGGCATGACCGGAACGGCCGATACCGAAGCTGTTGAGTTCAGAAAAATTTATAATTTAGGAGTGAATGTTATCCCGACAAATCGGCCGATCCGCCGAAATGACGTCGAAGACATCGTTTTTAAAACTGAAGAAGCCAAGTTTAAAGCCATTACAAAAGATATCAGAGAACGCCATGAAAAAGGTCAGCCGATTCTGGTTGGTACAGCTTCGATCGAGAAATCAGAAACACTTACTCGCTGGCTGAAAAAAGAAATTTTTCGTCACGACGTCCTGAATGCAAAACACCAAGCGCGTGAAGCCGAGATCGTATCGTTGGCAGGTAGAAAAGGTGCAGTCACCATTGCGACGAATATGGCCGGTCGGGGAACGGATATCGTTCTTGGCGGCAACCCGGAAGTCTTAGCCAAAAAAGCCGTACCGGAAGAAAGCGGGCCCGAGTTTGAAGCAGCGGTAGCCAAATTCAAACAAATTTGTGAAACTGAAAAGTCCGACGTCATCGGGGCGGGTGGCC
>JANOJH010000764.1:0-6996 GCA_031408135.1 Bdellovibrio sp.
GCGACAGTTCCAGCCGGATCAGAAAATGAATTCGGTTACGGCTATTCAGATATCGTAGCGCTTGGTAACGGTAAAATGGTTGATATCGCAGCTAATGATATCCCGACTGGTTTAGCTGACATCGGCAAGGCAGCGGCACTAAAGATGACTCTGAGAACAGATTACAAATTAAGCTATCTTAATGTTGATAAAGCTACAATTACAGCAGAAGTTGACAGTGTTAAGTCGCAATTTTCATTCGATGCCGCTAACAATGTGCTGCGATTACTTTCGAATACCGGAAAAGCCAATTCAACTGTTGTGTTAAGCTATTGTCTTGATATCAACTCAGTGGTTACACTAGCAAAGACCACCCCGATGTCGAAAATGCAAACGGACAATCCGGAAGTATTTGTACCAAAAATTGAGATTGTTACGAAGTAGAGCGAGGACCCAACATGAAAAACTACAAGAAAAATTTGCTCGCGCTGACTGCGACTTTAGCTCTGGCAACAGTAGCGCATGCCAATGTGGTTGGTACAGATATCCAGAATTTCAATCCGACAACCAGCGGACTTGATTTCGTAACCGTTCAGTCATCAGAAACCCTCGAGCCGGGTATGTTGAATTTCGGTTTATTTCTGAATTATACCCGTAATACTCTTTCAGTCAGTAAAGACTTCGGAGGATTAAAAATCGGTGATGAACCGGGCGACGATCTTTTAAGTGCAGACTTAAACGTGGGCGTAGGTTTACTTCCGAACTGGGATGCAGGTATCAGCTTGCCGCATTCGGTGTCTTCTAATTCTTCCGTTCGTTATAATGTTCCGGTCGTGGCAAGAACCGGGCTCAATGAAGTCCGTGTTAATACAAAATACCGTGTGTGGGGAAACAACAGCAAAGGTTTTGCTGTTGTCGGTTCTGCCGGTTTCAATATGATTGAATCTAATCCATTTGCCGGCGAAGGCGCTGGCCCGAACTATAACTTAGAACTCGTGTATGATACGACCATCGATAAAACGGCGCTCGGGTTTAACCTTGGTTATCGTTTTCGAAATCCCGGAACCCAAATTGCGGGCGTGCCGTTTCAACCGTTCGGAGATGCGTGGATCGGGTCAATCGGTGTGAGTCAGCTTTTAGAAAAATACGATGTAAAATTGATCGGCGAGTTGATCGCCAGCATTCCGGCAAAAAAAGTTGATTTCGATGCGAATCGAAGCCAGTCGGTGGCTGAAATTATTTTCGGTGCAAAATACGATTTGAATCGTCAAATGGCATTGCATGCAGGAATCGGCAGTGAAGTTGTGAATTCAACAGCCAGCCCGGCGTTCCGCGCTTATATAGGCCTGAATTACACGATGGGTCCGGTTTGGAGCAAAAGTGCGGCAATTGAAGTTATAGGCTCACCGCCGAAGCAGATTATTGTTGCTGATGACATTTTATTTGATTTCGACTCGTCTGAAATCAAGCCTGAATCTGAAGCCGTTCTTGACGATGTGGCGCAACGAATGAAGACAATGGAAAATTATAAAGAAATCGTTGTTGAAGGCCATACCGATTCAATGGGGCCTGATGCGTACAATCTTGATCTAAGTAAACGACGGGCCAACAGCGCCAACAAAGCCCTTGTTAAGCGCGGTATTCCAGCTGAAAAGCTGAAAACTGAAGGTTATGGGGAAAGCCGTCCGCGTGCGGACAACGGTAACTACCAGGGCCGGGCAAAAAATCGCCGGGTTGAATTTCAGATTGACCGGTAATTGCTAAAGAATTTCCAGTGCGTTTTTCGCTTTGATTTTAAATACCGGTCTGAATTCCAGTTTTACCACTTTGAGTTGCGAAGTTTTTAGGTTACTGCACGCTTCCTAAGGCGTCGATAATCCCTTGCCCTTGTTCGGAAAGCGAGAATCCCAGATCTATAGCTTTCAACAGTGGGCTTTGCGCTGAAAGGTGAAGTGCTGCCGCACCGGCCACATGTGGCGAGGCCATCGAAGTTCCGCTGATCGTATTGTACTGGCCGCCCTTCCATGTCGAGTGAATATTTACTCCCGGGGCTGCGAAGTCATTATTATCAAGGCCGAAATTACTCCACGAAGCAAATTGATCAGATGAATTCAGCGCCGATACCGCGATAACTGAAGGATAGCCCGCGGGGATTGTATTTCGGATATCCTGCCCTTCGTTTCCTGCCGCTACAACAACGAGTACTCCAGCAGCCTGTGCGTTTAATATCGCGGTTTTTAATGGTGACGCCGCATTCGGATCTCCGTTTGCGCCGAGACTCATGTTAATGACTTTGGCTCCCACTCTCACGCACTCGGTGACTCCATCTGCCACATCTGAAAGGTAGCCCGAGCCGCGTGAGTCCAGAACTTTTGCCGCAAAAAGTTTTGCTTCAGGTGCAACACCAACTACGCCGATTGCATTTTCAATTGCCGCAATTGTTCCGGCCACATGACTGCCGTGGCCGTTGTCGTCATTCCAGTTGTCGGCGGCTATTCTTCCCTTGATGACGACGTAATTTCGACCACCGGAAATATTTGCCGCAAGGTCAGGGTGAGTTTTATCTATTCCCGAATCTACTACGCAGACCTTTACTCCGGCGCCCTTATTCAAAACGTTTGCTTCACGCGCACTGATGCGGGAAATTCCCCATGGGATACTTTGCGCTGGTGGCGGTGCCGTGCCGCCGGGCTTTCCAGAAGCCGATATCTCAGATGGTATTCCGAGCAGTTCGATGTCCGGTGTAAATATTAAGTTTCCAAATCTGGCTTCAAGTCTTTGAGCGGCTTGGGCGGGGAGGTAGGCAACTATACCCTTTACTGTTTGCAACCGCCGCACGACCGAACCTCTTTCGCCTGCAATGGCGTTTTCCAGATCGGCTTCTGCTTCGGATTCAATGATATATCTTTCCAGACCTGCGGCCTTCATTGCAATGGCATCGACAGCTTCGACGTTACCCAGTTCGGTGGCCTGATAAGAGTTATTGTTGCAACCGAAAACCAGAAGCGAAACGGTGACCAAGCAAAGAATTTTATTCATGAATTCTCCTGTTAAAGTGAATTATTAAGTTATTCAAGTTAAAGCAATAAAAGTGCCGTAAGTGCACCTTGAAATGACTGATAAATATGCCAATAACCGGGTATAAAACGAGTCACATGTCATACATGTACTTATACGTTGTAAAAGCCTTGGACGCCCCAGAGTGAGAACGCAACGCAAATGGTTTAATGACAAAGACTAAAAAATTGGTTCATCGCGCAGGAAAGCCGATGATGCTTGGTGGTGGAATTTCATGCAGAAGCAGCAGTGCATAAAATCGCGGAAAGAAGGGTCTCCGTTCGGCAATAAGTTTTATTTTTTTGCGCTTTATAATGACGGCTCGAAAGTGTACACTTGGAAAGAATGCGACGAACTGATCAGCAAGCTGATCACCGCAATATAACTGAACAAAACCCGAAAAGGAGTTTTATGAAAAAATTATTAGCCGTTTTTGGAATTATATTACTGACCGGTCTGAGCTCAAATGCAGGAATTTTACTTGATCCTTATTTCAGCTACAAGATGTCGGGCAGTGCAAGCTTTGCATCCGGTTCCTCAATTGCCGGAAATGAACTGGGTGTGCGTGTCGGTTACAGTGTTCTGGGTTTTGCCGTTGGCGTCGATTCAACCTTAAGCGGTAAGTATACCTATTCTAATGCCGGAGTCTCTGCCGATAGAACCCCGAAAAATATCGGTATCTTCGGAAGCTACACTTTTCCGATTTTGGTCAGAGGTTATTTTACCTATCTTGCGAATGCGAAAGAATCGTCTACGGTTGCTGAATACAGCGGAACCGGTACAAAAATCGGCGTTCAGTTTACCGGACTGCCATTTGTAGCGATTGGCCTCGAGACAGTGTCCCTGTCGTACAAAGATCTTTCGGCTGCTGGAGTTACGACGTCGGTATCAGAAACAGCCACCCACACCAATTTAGCATTGAGTATGCCATTTAATTTTTAGTTTTAAAAAAATCCCACATGACGTCGTTGGCCGAGATTATTAGCGTGGTCGAAAAAGAATTAGGCCTTCTTAACAAACTCTGATTTAAGGTTCATCGGGCCGAACCCATCAATTTTGCAGGAAATATTATGGCCATCGGCACCGTCAACCAGGCGGATGCCCTTAACTTTTGTTCCAACTTTTACCACCGAGGATGAGCCTTTAACTTTCAGATCCTTAATGACCGTCACGGAGTCGCCATCATTTAAAACATTGCCGAATGCATCGCGGATTGAACTGTCGGCCACTTCCGACTCATCAGATTTTTCAGATTGTGAAAAAGGGCTCCATTCATGCGAACACTCAGGGCAGACCCAGAGATTCGTATCCTGATAGATATTTTCGGATTTGCATTTCGGACAACTGGTTACGTCTTGCATAAAAACATAGTTAGCTTTTTTTATCGATCATGCAATTAGAATTTAATTTTTGGAAGGTGACAGTTGCCGAGTCCTTGGCAATTTCTGAGAAGTTCATCATCGAAGAGGCTGTCTGTACATTCAGTATAGCGGCTTCTGAACCGATGAACAGAAAAAAACGAACAGTCGGGAAAACGTCAACAAGATAGACAAAAAAAGTTGCTTGGCAAATGAGATAAAATTTTGTTAAGACCATTTGGTGGCTAAAGAATTAAACAATGGTTGAAGTTTACCTCGTATGAATGGCCATGTAGAGTCCGGCATTCTGGCGCTTGAGCAGAAATAAAACCGATTCCTGATCGCGCGATTTATCAAGAATAATTTTCAAGTCTCTTACATTCTGAATTTTTTTGTGATTAGCTTCGACGATGACATCAAACGGCATCAGTCCCGCAAAGGCGGCCGGGCTGCCTTCATGAATCTGGGTTACAACCGCCCCGTTTTTGACTCCAAAGGTCTCCCTGAATGATTTATCAATGTTCTGCACACTGATTCCGATGCGATCAAGAAAGCTGCCTTCGACGCGGCTGAGAGTAGCAACCGGAGTCTCTTCAACTTCTTCCGGCGCAATTTTCGCAATAAGATTCATTTCATTTTTTTTGCGAAGAATTCTCATGTTGATTTCGGTGCCAGGCGCCGTTTGCGAAACAGTGTTGCGCAATTGCGATGAATCAGATACCACTCCAGTGCCGAATTTGACGATAATGTCGCCGGCTTTCAGTCCCGCGCGGTCGGCCGGCGAATTTTTTTCAACTTCGGCAACAAGCACCCCAGAGTTTTCTGAGGTTTCAAATTGGTGTGCAAGATCGTCGTTTAAGTCCTGAATGATAACGCCGAGCCTGCCGCGCATGATTTTTTCACCGCGAAGTAATTTCGGTAACATTGTTAATATCAGATTGCTCGGTACCGCAAAACCGACGCCGCTGGACTGGCCCGGCCCCGCGGTGGCAATCGCGGTATTGATTCCGATAATTTCGCCGTTCATATTGATGAGTGGACCGCCCGAGTTGCCGGGATTAATCGGAGCATCGGTTTGGATAAAATCCTCGAAAGCTTCAATGCCCACGTTAGATCTTCCAGTTGCACTGATAATTCCCTGAGTTACAGTCTGCGAAAGTCCGAACGGAGCACCTACCGCGATAACAAGGTCTCCTGCGTTCAGCCGATCTGAATCGCCGAACCTCATGATTGGCAGGTCTTTTGGAAAACTTCCTTCAAGCTGAATAACGGCAATATCGGTTTTAGCGTCGGCCTGTGTAAGCTTTGCGCGATAGGTCTGCCGGTTTGCTAATTGCACTTTTATTCGGTCGACATTTCCGACCACGTGATAGTTAGTGAGGATATGACCTTTATTATCAAGGACCAAGCCTGAACCCATGCCTTTTACCGGCAGGCTGTACTCGCGATGTTTGCCGCGGGGTATTCCCGCTTCCCCCGGTGGATTTCCGAAAAACTGACTGAATAAGTCGTCACCGAACGGGAAAAAAAAGTCGTTGCTCTTAAATTTGACAACCTTCTCTGAAAAAACACTGACCACAGCGGGACGAACATGATTGGCAATCATAACGAGCGCTTTGCTGAGTTCCTTTGCGGGCGTGGTCAAAGCCGCGTTAAAAGGTTCTATTTTTAATTGAGATTCAGAGTAGATTTTTCGGGCACTGAAAAAAATCCCGAGTCCGATAATTATACCGATGGCGGCGTAAGTCAGCTTTTTTGAAATATGAGTTTTATTAATGGTAACCCCTCCGGAAATTTAAAAAATGATTAACGCAAATAATATACCAACTACAGGGTTATCTGATTTGAAGCTGGGCGGATTCAGGCAGTAAAAATTCTCTTCCGAGCGAGGAAATTTTCCGCTGACTTTACAAACGGCAATTAGGCCTCACCTTATTTTTAAGGAGATTTTATGGCCCAAACTTATGCTGTTTGTGAAAAATGCGGTCGAACAAACAGAGTTACATTGAATACCGATAAGGCCCCGATTTGCGGTAACTGTAAGGCAGAATTGGCAATGCATGGTGCGATCGTTGAAGGCACAGATCGAAGTTTACAGACGCTGATCAAAAAAAGCCCGCTACCTGTGGTTGTTGATGTTTGGGCGCCATGGTGCGGCCCCTGTCGCTCGTTTGCGCCGACTTTTGAATCACTCGGCGAAAAATATGCTGGCAAAGTTGTTTTTGTAAAATTGAATTCGGATCAAAATCAAAAGGCCGCCGGCCAGCTTGGCATCCGCGGTATTCCAACCGTCGTGGTTTTTAAAAACGGCAGTGAAGTAACTCGGCAGTCCGGTGCTTTGCCTGCCGATCAATTTTCTAAATGGCTCGATCAGCATTCAGGATGAGCCGAATCATTTGTAGGTAATTATTTTCGACTGATTTCGCAATCGTTGTCATAATAGCTCATTTTCATTACAACTGGCACCCCTTTTGAAATCTCCCAGAAAAGCGCAGGCGGGAAAATTAAAAAGGGGAATTTATGAACCTGATCTCAACGTTTATCGAACCAATTCAACAAATTGATATCTGGCAGAAGCTGAAGAGTGAAAAACTTCTTGATC
>JANOJH010000770.1:0-4418 GCA_031408135.1 Bdellovibrio sp.
CTAAAAACTCGAAAAAAAGCCGCCGATTTGTTAGAAGATAGCCATGCAACCGAGGTTTACACTCTGTCGTTTCAGCTGTTTCCGCTAACGGCAATAAAAGGAGCCAAATGAAAACCTTACTCATATCTATCGTCCTTATCACTTCCATTGCTAACGCCGGTGGCGACTTGATCAATAACGGCGGCGGGATCGCCGAAAAAAATGTCCTTTATGCTTATCAGAAACTCGATAGCTATATAAAGCTTTGTCTCAGTTCGGAAATGTGCAAAATAAATAATCTGCAACGTTCAATTCTCGAAAAAATTAACGAAGGAATAGTGAAAGAACGCCAGAATCTCGACCAGATCCAATTCAATTCGGAGAAAGCAAATCCCGGCTTCTTTATTATAGATGGCGAAGTTAAAGTGGCAAAAACCGGTGGGCAGATCGGCAGCCCGATTTTCATTAACACCGATCTTCTTTACACCCGCAATGAACTGGGTTTTTACATACCACTCAGTATTTCTGAATCTGTTGCCATACTTGTTCATGAACTCGGCCATCACTATGGAGACTATGCCCATACCGATCTGGATCTGACCGGTGTTCGGGTTGCGCTGATGTTGCAGCATAAAACCTATAGCACCCCATTACTCCCGTGGTCTGAACAGATTTCGGCTGTAGTCATCAATCGTGATGTCGACACCTCTTATCCCGATATCCTGCTTTATGTCGAAGAGCAGGCCTTTGATCTGAGTCAGCAGTTCAGAGACGCCGTTTTCTGTCCGAAGTTTTTTATTCCGATTCCCTTTTTGCCAGATATTCCGCTTTCAACGAAAAAACCGCTCAGCACGCTTGCACACAACGTTCATTGGAGTAAGCTTGCAACGAACGGTGCTACAGCTCTACTGTCGATTCGTGCGGATCTTGCGCACAATTGCAAAGATGCCGACAATAATAGCGTTCGAAGCCAGGATTTTTTAGTTAAAATTGATTTTTCCTTAACGATGGGGCCTTCTGGCAAATGGACATTGGATAGTAATTCGATTAAGATTGAGCAATCGAAACGTAGTACCTTAACCGGAAAATAATCAGGAATAAAACTGTGGCTAAAACAAGAATTCTTCAGGTCGGATTAGGTCCACTCGGGCAAAAAACAGTACAATTTGCAGTAGCGCGTGGCTTTAAAATAGTTGCGGCTGTCGATAGCTCACCCGAACTGCTCGGAAAAGATCTTGGCGAAGTCTGTGGTCTGAAAAAAATGAACGTCAAAATTACAGGTACTGTTAAAGCTGCACTGAAGAATAAGAAAGCGGATATCGCGGTCGTTACGACAGTTTCTTCTCTGTCCAGAATGGAAGCGCTGGTTGCTGAAATCGCACGTGAAAAGTTGTCGATTGTTTCAACCTGTGAAGAGCTTTCGTTTCCATGGAAGACTCAATCCTCCCGCTCAAAAAAGCTCGATAAACTCTGTAAGAAACATAAAATTGCTTTACTCGGCACAGGTGTAAACCCGGGCTATCTGATGGATTATCTTCCAACAGTTTTTACCGCCGTTTCTAAAAAAGTGGATTCAATTCAGGTTTGGCGTGTGCAAAATGCATCTGTCCGCCGTGTTCCGTTTCAACAAAAAATCGGAGCAGGTCTGACTTTGGAACAATTTCGAAAAAAGGAAAAAGAAGGTACATTACGGCATGTAGGGCTGCCAGAGTCGGTCGATTTTATAGCGGCCCGTATGGGCTGGAAGCTTACAAAAAAATCCGAGACTCTGAAACCCGTAATAGCCGCAACTGACATAACAACCGGCTATAAAGTGATTAAAGCCGGCATGGCCTGTGGGGTTGAACAGGTAGGCCGAGGTTTCATCGGAAACCGCGAAGTGATCACGCTTTACTTCCGGGCCGCTGTCGGAGAAGAAAAATCTTACGATACAATCCAGATCTCCGGCGAACCTAACATCCGTTCAACAATTGAGAATGGCATTAACGGGGATATCGCGACCTGTGCAATTACGCTAAACGCGATTCACTCTGTAAGACTTGCGCGACCGGGCCTCGTTACGATGTCTGATATTGCGGCCGTCGCGTATTCCGAACTTTAATTTATTTTCGTGAAGGCAGAGGAAGATTATTTATCTTGCAATAAACATTTTCAATTTTCATTTTCAGAACATCGGAATTGTAAGGTTTAACCAGATACTCGGTCACACCAGCACTACCGGCTTCAAGAATCTGGGCCGGTTCGCTTTCAACTGTGATAAAAATAAATGGCGTCTTCTTAAACTGCTCCAGAGCACGGCATTTTCTCAAAAAGTCGATTCCGTGCATATTCGGCATATTCCAGTCCGACACAATAAAATCGATCGGTTCTGGTGACTGCGAAAGCTCGATTAGCACCTGAAAAGCCTCTACTCCATCTGCGGCTTCAACTACATTTTTAAAACCGATTTCAGCGAGAGAATTTTTATTCATTTTTCTTGTGGTTGAAGAGTCATCTACTACCAAAAATTTTGTATTCGGATCAAACATTTATTATTTAGCCTCTCGAAGTCTTGTGCCGTTAATTTTATTATAAGCCGCGGTTAATTTTAAGCGTAAGGCGTCCACCGTAAATGGTTTGACGATGAAGTCGGTAACCCCGGCACTTCCGGCTTCCAGAATCTGGGTCGGTTCACTTTCAACTGTGATCAGAATAAACGGCAGCGATTTGAAAGCCGGTTCTGCGCGACATTTTCTCAGAAAATCAATACCGAGCATATTCGGCATGTTCCAGTCAGAAATAATAAATTCAACAGGATTTGCAGTCTTTGCTGCATCGGTCAGAACCTGAAAAGCTTCAACACCGTCCGCTGCTTCAAGTGAATTTGTATAACCGATTTCAATCAAGGCGTTTTTCACGATTTTTCTGGAGGTCGAAAAATCGTCAACTATTAGAAAATTGGTTGTTTCTTTAAACATGCAGCTACCTCGTCGTAAACATCAATTAAATCACTTATGAGACTAGTCAACAAGTCTTAAATAAAAGTTTTGATACATTGCGGTTCATAAAGAGACAAAGACAAAGGTCGGGGCTAAGCGAGAAACAAACCTGTTTAGTCTCAGTGCGACCTTAAGACTCCGCCATCAACAGCAATTGATTGGCCGGTGATATATCCGGCAAGTGGCGATGCAAGAAAACAGGCCAGCGAAGCAAGCTCCTGCGGGTCCCCGAGTCTGCCGGCCGGGATCATCTGGCGGATTTTTTCTTCGCTTAATTTTAATTCTTTCAACCGGTCTGTATCTGTGTAACCAGGCAGCAAGAGATTCACCGTAATACCATCGGCCGCCACTTCATTTGCCAAAGATTTACACAGGCCGGCCAGACCTGCACGAAGGCCGTTAGAAGTTGTTAAATTCGGCAGTGGTTCCTTTGCGGCCAGCGAAGTCACCAGGATAATCCGGCCATACTTCTGCTTTTTCATTACCGGAAGCGCGGCATTTACAGCTTCAATAAAACTCATCCATAGATTCTGAAAATCAGTATGCCACTGAGCAGTTGAGATGTCCGAAAAGGTACCTTTGCTGGGCCCGCCGGTGTTCATAACCAGAATATCAAGGCCGTTCATTTTAGATATAGCCTCTCCGACCGCATGCTGCGCTTGCGTTGCTTGCGTAAGGTCTGCTACAACGCCGCCCTTGGCTTTCAACTCCTGAACACATTGCTGCAAACGATCCTCATGACGTGAATTTATCATAACACTGGCTTTTTCTAAAATGAGAGATTCGGCAATTGCCCGACCGATTCCGGCCGAAGATCCGAAAACCAGAGCCTTTTTATCGTGTAATTTTAAATCCATTTGCGCATCCGTTCTTTGTGATGGGTCTATGTAAAAAAATCGGCCTTAAGATTCAGCCAGTTCAGAGCCGAACGGTGATTAAGCCATTGCTTAGTTTCTAAATCAAACGAACAGTCTTCGATTAATTTGCCCGGAGTACTTTCCCCAAGTGGAAACGGATAATCTGAACCGAGGCAGATATTTTCCTTTCCGATAACCTGAAGTAAAAATTCCAGACTGGGCTTATCATGAACGAGACTGTCTACGAAAAATTTGCCGATAAAATCGCGCGGGGCGATATCGCAATCTACCGCACAGAGATCAGGTCTTACTTCGAATCCATGCTGAATCCGGCCAAGCGTAAATGGAAAAGCCCCACCGCCGTGTGCAAATGCCACCCTCAGTTTCGGAAATCTTTTAAATACCCCGCCAAAAATCATCGAACAAATGGCAAGGCTGGTCTCACTCGGCATGCCCACAAGCCAAGGCAGCCAGTACTTCTGCATTTTTTCCTGGCCTAGCATATCCCAAGGGTGTACCAGCAAGCAGGCCTCAAGCTGCTCAAGCCTCTCATAAACCGGAAATAATTTTTCATCAGACAGGTTCATTTCATTGATGTGTGACC
>JANOJH010000795.1:0-3877 GCA_031408135.1 Bdellovibrio sp.
TTAAAAAATTTCCGACCGGTTCATTTCACTGGTACAATAAAGACGAAAACCGACCGCGCAGAAAAATGGGTCACATCAATTATGTTGGCAACAACAAAAAAGCCCTGCTAAAAAAAGCCCTTCAGGAAAGAAAAGGAATACTCCTGTGAAAAAACCTCAGGTTGCCGTCATTATGGGAAGTTTAACCGATCACAAAGTAATGAAAAAAGCCGAAGAGGCACTGCTAGAATTTAAAATCCCGTTTATAACAAAAATTGTATCAGCACACCGAACACCCGAAGAAATGTACAGTTTTGCGCGAGCCGCACACAAGAATGGAATCAAAGTAATAATAGCAGGTGCAGGCGGCGCAGCTCATCTGCCGGGAATGGTAGCAAGTCTAACCCCATTACCGGTAATCGGCGTACCAGTCACAGTCAACACCCTGAACGGCCTAGATGCCCTGCTCTCGATAGTTCAAATGCCCAGTGGCGTGCCAGTAGCCACAGTTGCAATAGACAATGCATTTAATGCGGGTTTACTTGCGGTCAGAATTCTATCAACTGACTCCGAAAAAATAATGAAAAAGACCTTAGCCTTCCAAAAGAAACAAATCAAAAAAATCAAGGGAATGAACCAAACCCTAAAAAAGAAGAAGTAATCAATCCCCAAACCGACTTATGATTTGTACGCAAATCGTAAGTACCATCCGAAAGACAAATTATTTTAAAAGAAATACCCCTAGAGGATGGAGTACGACGGACTACGTGTTCTTAACCTTAGCCTCTTTCAAATCCCCAACTAAACTAGGAACCCGCCTCGCAATCTCAAAAAACCCAAGACTCGCCCCGATATCACTAACGATCTGATTTCCGTAAAACGGAATTCCCATCACATAGCACTCGATCAGGCCACTGAAAGTCATCGGGTAAAGCGCACCCTGATACCAGACCGCGAAATTCGTAACAACATAAAAAATAAAACTGCCAAGAGCCGAGTACCCGACAATTTTTAACCGGCTTGACTGCGGGTTCAACCTAAAACCGAGCGCAACAACAATCAGGTAAGATAAATAAACAACGGGCATCTGATCATGCCAGCCGATTACGTAATCGCTGACGAGCATTGCAGAAAGCATTAACAACACCGCTATTTTTTTATCGGCAAAATAAGCGCCGGCAAATAAAAATGCACCGCCGAGCAAAGTAAAATTCCAGAAATGCGACACCCACCGGGACAAAACGGCCAATAAAAATAAGGTCGCAAACACGAGGATAGCATTTTTATTTTTCATAAAACCAAGACTACTTTTAAATCCGGTTTTTGACAAGATCTTTGACAACTCCCGGGTCTGCCAATGTTGATATGTCGCCGAGATTTTCCAGCTGATTTTCAGCAATCTTGCGTAAAATTCTGCGCATAATTTTTCCGGATCGGGTTTTAGGTAGCCCCGGCGCCCACTGAATAATGTCAGGTGTGGCGAGGGGGCCGATCAACTTGCGAACATGCCCTTTAAGTTCTTTCAAAAGTGCATCCGATGGAACAACACCGGTTTTAAGTGTGATAAAGGCGTAAATTCCCGTGCCTTTGATGTCATGCGGATAACCAACAACTGCAGCTTCAGAAACGCTTTGGTGGTCAACGAAGGCCGATTCCACCTCGGCCGTTCCTAGCCTGTGCCCTGAAACATTAAGCACATCATCAACCCGACCGGTAATCCAGTAATACCCATCTTCGTCGCGCTTACAGCCATCGCCTGTAAAATAGTAACCGGGGTAGGTTGAGAAATAAGTTTCTTCGAACCTCGCATGATCCCGATAAACCGTCCGCATCTGGCCGGGCCAAGAATTCATGAGCACCAGCACGCCTTCGCAGGCGCCATTCAGTAACTGACCTTCGGCCGTTAGAATTGCGGGCAATACTCCAGGCAGTGGCAGAGTTGCAGAGCCCGGCTTCAACATAGGTGGATGAGACGCTGTACCGGTTGAAAGTGCTGAAATCAGAATGCCGCCGGTTTCGGTCTGCCACCAGGTGTCCACTATTGCACACCGACCCTCGCCGACAACGCGATGATACCAGTTCCAGGCCTCGGGGTTGATCGGTTCTCCGACCGAACCTAAGAGTCTTAATGAGCTACGGGAAGTTTTTTTGACCGGCAGCTCTCCTTCGCGCATCAGTGCCCGAATTGCTGTCGGTGCGGTGTAAAAAATATTCACCTTATGCTTATCAATTACATTCCAGAATCTCGATACATCAGGAAAATTAGGAACGCCCTCAAACATAACAGTGGTTGCCGCATTGGCAAGTGGTCCGTAGACAATATAACTGTGGCCTGTTATCCAGCCGACATCGGCCGTACACCAGTATATTTCACCGGGCTTATAATCAAATACTATTTCATGGGTGTAGCTGGCGTAGGCCAGATAGCCGCCCGTTGAGTGCAGCACTCCTTTGGGCTTTCCGGTAGAGCCAGACGTGTAGAGAATAAAAAGTGGGTCTTCGGCGTTCATTTTTTCAGGAACACAAACGTCATCAACCTGTTTCAACTCTTCATGATACCAGATATCAAGCGGGGCATTCCAAGCTATCTCACCGCCGGTTCTTTTTACGACCAACACTCTTCTGACTTTTTTTTGTTTTTTTTCACTGAGGATATTGAGGGCGGCATCGACATTTTTTTTAAGTTCTATTTTTTTGCCCGCTCGTAAGCCTTCATCTGCCGTAATTATGAAATCACTTTCACAATCATCCAGGCGGTTCGCAATTGAATCCGGGGAAAAGCCGGCAAAAATTACAGAGTGAATCGCTCCGATCCGCGCACAGGCCAGCATCGCATACGCGGCTTCGGGTATCATCGGTAAATAAATGGTGACCCGATCGCCTTTTTTGACTTTGTTTCTTTTTAATATGTTTGCAAACCGGTTTACTGAATTTGCTAATTCTGAGTAGGTAATTCTTTTTGCTTCTTCCGAAATGCTGTCAGGTTCCCAAATCAGGGCAATTTGATCTGCTCGTTCCGGGAGATGGCGATCGATACAGTTAAAACTGGCGTTCAGTTCGCCATCTTCAAACCATTTTATAGATACTGGTTTTTTAAAAGTGGAGTTGTCGGCCAACGTCGGTTTTTTAAACCAGCTGAGGCGATCTGCAATTTCAAGCCATTGTTTGTTTTGATTCATGACTTAAATTGTAGTCAGAAAAGTGAAATAAAAAAAGGCTTATTGAGTTAACAATAAGCCTTTTTGAAGGTAAACAATTCTTCTATTGAACCTAATTCACATCTTTAAAATCAGCGTCGATAACATCGTCGCCTTTTTTCTCATCAGATTTACCGGTGCCCGCACCGCCGTTAGTGCCTGAATCCTTAGATCCATCCGGTTGCGCGCTTGAAGCCTTATATAAATCTTCGGTAATTTTATGAGAAGACGTCTGCAGCTTTTCAAAGGCCGCTTTTAACTCAGCAGTGGTAGCCGCTTTATTTTCCAGAACAACTTTTGCGTCCGCAATCATCGTTTTTGCGGCAGCCAGATCCGCTTCTGCTAATTTTGAACCGGACTCATTAATCAGCTTTTCAGTCTGATAAACCAGATTATCCAGATTATTGCGGTTTTGAACCGCTTCGGCTTTTGCTATATCTGCGTCAGCTTGTAATTCAGCTTCTTTAACCAGTTTTTTGATATGGATGCCAATGGTATTTTAAATGTTTCGGCTAAAGACACGGCTTCGGGCAAAACCCAGAACATCAAAATCACGGCTCAGTCCGGTTTAAGCGAAGATGAAATCAAAAAACTGGTTAAAGAAGCTGAATTACAAGCTGACGCAGATATAGCAAAAGCCGAAGCGGTTCAAAACCGCAATAATCTGGATAATCTGGTTTATCAGACTGAAAAGCTGATTA
>JANOJH010000881.1:0-1313 GCA_031408135.1 Bdellovibrio sp.
CGATAATTTTTTCGTAAAGAGAATTTTCAATTAGCATGGGCGCAACGGTACCCATGCCGCCGGTGTTGGGCCCCGTGTTGTTATCAAAAAGTCTTTTGTGATCCTGGGCCATTGGGAGAACCTGAAATTCAGAGCCATTAGTTAAAACGAGAAGCGAAATTTCTTTTCCGGGAATATTTTGTTCGAGCAAAGCATAGTTTCCGGCGGGCCCGAGAGTTTTCTTTTCGAAAATATCGGTGGCAGCGTTTTGCAGTTCCGTAAGGCTTGCACAGATGAAAACTCCTTTGCCAGCCGCAAGGCCGTCGGCTTTCAGAATGTAAGGCGCCGAATATTTTTCAGCGGCAGCCATCGTATCGGCGACTGAGCTGACGAGGTCAGCGTCCGCTGTCGGCACGCCGGCTTCCTGCATAAACGATTTGGCAAATATTTTTGAGCCTTCGAGCTTGGCGGCCGCCTTTGACGGGCCAAAAACCGGGATTTTATTAGCGCGCAGAGAATCGGCAAGGCCATCGACCAGCGGATCTTCGGGGCCAATGAAAACAAGATCGATTTTTTTTTCAGCACAGAAACCCACAACTGCCGCGTGATTTTTAATTTCGAGATTTACGTTGGTGGCGAGTTCTGCTATTCCCGCGTTTCCCGGGCTGCAATAAATTTTATTTACTTTTGCCGATCGCCCCAGACTTTTTATTATGGCGTGTTCGCGTCCGCCAGAACCAATGACGAGAATGTTCATTTCAGCTCCTAAATCAGCTTGCTATCTTGATTTCTTATTCTTAACCTACAACCTATGGAAAAAATAGTGTTTATATCCGGTAAAAGAACGGCATTCGGAGCTTTCGGTGGCGTATTGAAAGATATTTCGGCAACAGATTTAACAGTTGCTGCCGGGCTTGGTACAATTCAGGCGGCAGGGGTGAATCCTGCGGATATCGGTCAGTTAATAATCGGCAATGTTGTGCAAAGCGGAGCCGATGCGGCTTATCTCGCGCGCCATGCCGGTTTAAAATTGAATGTGCCGGTAAACGTGGGCGCTTATATTGTAAACAGACTTTGTGGCTCGGGTTTTCAGTCATGGATAAATGCAGCAGATATGATTTTGGCGGGTGATGCGGGCTGCGTGCTTGCGGGTGGCGTTGAGCAGATGTCGCAGATTCCATATGTAAATCGCAAAGTGCGCTTTGATGGATTGCGAATGGGGAATTTTGAATTTGAAGATGCAATGACTTCCGCACTGACAGATTCTTATGCCGGCATTCCGATGGCAATTACGGCCGAGAATCTTGGAGCGCAATACGACATTACCCGACAGG
>JANOJH010000013.1:0-3273 GCA_031408135.1 Bdellovibrio sp.
AATAATTCTAACGTTGAATGAATTGTTCTTAATCGATCCCCTTCAGTTCCGCCGATCTTCTGTGCGATTTCCAGCAGCCGCGGTTCTTCGGCGTTAGCGCCTACATGACCTGCGAGTTCGCCGGCAGAAAGAATTCTTTGATTTTCAATTGATCGGATCTTGGCAAGAATCTGATCCTTAACATTGTTACTTTCATTCAGCTTATCAATGTTGCTTTGAACCAGAAATTCTTTTTCTTTGCGGACGCAATCAAGCAATAACCGGTATTGCTTTGTGATTTCCTCTAAATTTGTAATTAACTTATCAAAACTTCTTTTTTTCATTTTAGCCTCATCCTTGAAGCATATTTTTAGTTAATTTTTATTAGCTAAATTTTTATTCTTCAGCGGCGCGGGATTTCAAATGTTCATCAACCATTTTATCGGCTACCGCTTTTGCATCGACTTTGTATTTTCCTTCAGCAATCATCTGCTTGAATTTTGCAACCTTATCATTGTCAACATCAGGAGCATTCATCGCAAGTTCTTTGATTTTTTTAATATCCTGAACCCGAGGCGATAATTGAACTTTGGTCGCTTCAGATGAGGCAGTTCCAGCAGCAGAATTCTGTGAAGAATCCGAGCTCTTTTTAACATCACCCGACTTGGCTGCGCCCGACGCTTTCTCAGTTTGCGTATCTGTCGCATTTAAATTCTGGCCGACCTTATTGTGGGTAATCTTCATCTGAACCTCCAACCTTTGAATAGTGTATCATAGAGAGACAATTGTACCAAATCATTCTGAGACATTCGGCCTGACAGTCCAAAACAAAGGGCTCGCTGAGCTTAACCACCCCAACTGTTGTCCAGCCTTAATTGTGTCACCCGGAGACAATTTCTGTTCCGGCCCCAGACCTGTTCCGCGTGTCAGAATGAGACTTTCTAGCCCATTGTCGTGTTTAATTCGAAACTGCATCTGGTCTAATTCCATATACTTTTTATCTAGCAAAGTTCCGGCCCATGGACTTTTAAGCTCAAGTTGTTCCTGTTCAGGCGACTGAAACTTGAATGTGACCGGTTCATTTTCGATAGTTTTTGGCTGTTGTTGTCCGACCGCGCCCGAAAAAACCGCTTTATGATCAAGTTTTATGGGCCCTTGCGGTTTTTCGATCGGCGCACGAAGACCAAGTTTTTCGCCGAATTTTTCCATTAGTTGGTCATGAATAAGATTTGAAAGCCCAATCCCGCCGGCTTTTCCCCATTGATCTGCATATTGATCATCAAGTTGTCCGCGGAAGATTTTCTCTGCATTATTCTGTTTGATAAAGCCACTCTCATGAACGGTTGAGCGCATCTGTTTCATCATTTCGCGGATAAAATGATTTTCGTAAAGGTCTGCAACTTCACGCAGTTTTTCTTCGGTAACTCTGTTGGTTTTATCCTTAAGCGGTTGCTTCAACGCAATTGCAGGATTTGTTTTTCCGATTTCACTCATCTTGATTATCGTCCTTGAAAAAAAATTGGGAAGTGTCCTTAATTTCGATATCGCATCCGTGCGATTTTTCTAGGTGCAAGTGACGACTTAAACGATCATCCTTGATTGCTTTTGTCTTACTGATGTGAAACTTCCTGCGAGGTTGTCTTAACATAGTCAGCACCTAGACCATCCTGGTTAATGAAATTTGAGGACCCTCCCCTATCACAAGTTCTCATCCATGAGATCCCGTGAAAAAAATAAAAAATTACTACATCGTCTCAAGCTCTCCGTGCAATGCCCCAGCGGCCTTCACGGATTGCAGAATCGAAATCAGATCTTTCGGCGAAACCCCGAGCTTATTAAGCGCATTTACTAGGTCTCCGACGTTTGCGCCGGTATCAAGTACGGTGATCTTGTCGTCAGCTGACTCTTTACCTTTTTTCCCTTTATCATCGGAAACCTTAAGAGTCAGGCTACCGTGGCTAATTCCCACTTTAGAAATTTTAACTTTTTCGCCGATCACAATTGTGCCGGTTTTTTCATTAATTACAACCCGGGCTTTTTGGTCTGGATTTATTTCGATGGCTTCAATTGTGGCCATCAGTTCAACGCCTTTGTTTTCAAATGAGAACGGCGTTATAATATCGATTGTACCGCCGTCTTTTGCCACCGCATACTGACCGCCCAATTCTTTATTGATTGTCAGAACCGATCTGGCTGCCGTGGTAAAATCTGAATTATGCAATGTCATCCTGTACATTTTTCTTGAAGCAAAATCAGTTTGAATATCGCGTTCGATCATGGCCCCGTTAGGAATGCGGCCTGCAGTCGTATGAATATCCTTGCCGTCGCCGGTAATTGATAGCGCACCCTGTGCCACTGCAAAAACTTCGTCATTTGCGGCTCGAAGTGGTGTCTGCAGCAATGTTCCGCCCACTAGCGATCCCGAGTCCCCGATACTGTTTACCGTAACATCTAGCGGATTACCGGCCTTTGCAAATGCAGGTAACGATGCCGTCACAATAACCGCCGCTACGTTTTTACTCTGTAAATCTTTTCCATCCAACTGAACACCCAGCTTTTCAACCAATCGTGCAAAAGATTTTCCAGTCAGTGCAGACCCGGAATCTCCCGTGCCCTTCAGGCCAACAACAAGCCCGTAACCGATCAGCTGATTTTCCCTGACACCGCGTATACTGGCAATATCTTTCAGTCGGGCCGAAAATCCGGCCGCTGCCGAGAAAGAAATCAGGAAAATTAATAATGTCTTCATTCAGCCGCCCTTTTGATGTGAATCAGGTCGTACTGCGCTTCCAGCAACTTACTTGAACTGACTCCGCCATCTTTGAAGTCTTCAGCTCTGATAAGGGCCGTGGCAATGACCTTATAAGGCTTACGCTTTATAGTTAGATACTGTTGACCCCTGATCCGGTAAGTGTCACCGGACATTTTTTCCACAATTCTTGAGGGTATGCTTTCAATGTCTTTTAAATCGATTTTCTCTTCTCTTTCGGCTTTACCGGCTACGGTGCCGGCCGGCTTGCGCGTGTCGGCAGCAACTTTGGCTGAGGGGCCCGAAAGCTCTTTCATCTGCTCTTCCATCGGATCAATTACAATTTCACCGCGCGCGATTTTCTGGGCCCGCAGGATTTTTTCTTCTTCGATCTGGGCCAGTCGCATTTTTTCCGCTTCGGCCCTGACTGAATCTTCTTCGGCTCTCAACTTTTGGTTCTCAAGCTGCTTTAACAGATCCTGCACAACCGCCACTTTGTTCTCAATCAACTTAAGTGCTGCGCCTTCCATCTTGATAATGGTTGG
>JANOJH010000021.1:0-16568 GCA_031408135.1 Bdellovibrio sp.
GTCGTAGTCGTACAAAATTCCGCCGCTGGTGTTCAGGTCGGTGTCTTTAATGATATTCCGGGTGGAGTAGGGGGCTTCAGCCGCATTCAGAGCCCCGAAAAAGGCGCTTTCGTCCTGTTGAATCCACGGAATATTCGAATACTTAATTTCAGGTATTATTTCATTCTTATATTTTTCGCCGGAGCTTTCATAATTTTCATCGTAGATTTTATGAAATTTAGTTCGGGTGTTTACTTCAAGTTGCAAGTAGCGGCGTGAGGCCGAGCGCTTTTCGCCGACTGGGAAAAAATAACTGGATTCGTTGAACGAAATTCTTGGGCTGATATTCAGTGAGTTGCCGATGTTAAAAGTTTCTGAATTCACCGAGGCCTTGGCGATGATGCGATTGCCGGTTCGGATAAGGTCGTTTCCCTCGGCGTAGTTGTCATCAAAGGTTGGATTACAACCGGCCACCGCAAGATTTTCACAAGTGGGATCGGAGTTTGAATTCGAAATGTATTTCTGACCGTTGGGATCAGTGCTGATGTCATCATAGGGTCTTGTTCTCGAAAAGCGGGTGAAGTTTGAATTTAAAGTGAAATAAAAAGGCAGGTCTAAAATCTGCTTCATGGTAGAATCAAAATGAATTTCAGGGACGCGGTTCACTGAATAATCATTTGTGGCCAGCGGATCCGCCTGCAGCAAATTCCGGTAGTACGCCACTTCGGTGGTAAGCGCCGTATGTTCCATTGCATGCGTATAGTTCAGTTTGTTTTCGAGCGAAGAATCAGAATAATTCGTGAACTCATCATAAAAATCTTTTGGATACTGCAAATCACTCACTAACATCAGTTGCGTGCGAAATTTATTGTAGCGATCTGGCGTGTAAGTGTGGGTTGAATTCAGGGCCCACCGGCTGAACTGTGCTTCTTTTTCATTTACGCCGCGGTAATTGTTGTAACGGCTCTCGCCTGAAAAAACCTTATCGTTGAAATACGCAACTTTGGTGATACCACTTGAGTCCGCATTCAGCGTATAACGATGTTCGGCCATCGGCTTCAGGCCGCCGAGCTCGTAATTCTTAAGTGTAAATGTGGCATCTTGAGTTCTCGAGATCGCCCAGAAAAAGCTCTCCGTTAAAACCAGCCGCCGATTGCGGATGTAGCCTATTTCGGGTGTTAATAAGCCGGTTTGACGAACAGATTTCAGGGGTACCACTAAGTAAGGAAGCCAGAAAAACGGAATGCCGCCCACTTTCAGAATACTGTTTTTGATGTAGGCGTAGCCACCAAGTTCGGCCTTGATTTTAGTGCCTTCGAAACTCCAGGTGGCTGGGCAGTTCGAGCACGTGGTGTAGTCGGCGTTATCGACGTAAAACTCGGTGTCGTTCTGTTTTTCAATCAGGTCGCCCTGAAAGCGAACATTATTTGACTGAACATAGCCATAATAGATCAGCGCCTGATTGTTTTCGTAATCGAGAACAATTTCCTGGCCGCCGATCTGATAGGATGATGTCTGAACCTTGACGTTGCCTTTCAGGTGCGCTTGTTTTTTCCGAAAATTGATTTGAATGTAATCGGCTTCAAAATACTGGGTTTTATAAATGACTTTGACATTGCCTTTGAGATCCATGATCTGTTCTTCGTTATTGCGGTCGAGTTCATCTGACGTAATGAGGAAACCCGCAATTTTTGCCGTGGCCACATTCGGATTAAAAGCTGGCACCGCTGGTAATGGTGTTTGGGCTAGACAAACGTGTTGCATGAAAACGAGAAATAAAAAAAGAATTGATGAGTAGCGATTCATTTGTTTAAAAAAGTTTAGCATTTCATATGTAAAAGTCACTACTTAGACTAAAGTACATTGATTAATTTTTGTCTAATGCCGAAGAGGCCCTACGAGGTAAAACATGCGGGCACATTATTATGAAGTTGGCGAGATGATGGTAGTTGAAGTCAGTGGCCGAATTGAGCCCGATCAGAACAAACCTTTTCGCGACATCTGCGAAAAAAAACTTCGGAATAAAAAAGTAATTTTCTGTCTTGAGAAGCTGAATTTTACAGCATCCGCAAACATTACCACTTTCTTTGAATCAATAAAAATGATTGAAGATGCGCGGCTTGTAGGTCTGAAAGCAGACTTCCATAAGCTGCTCGATCTCAAGGGGATTACGGGTATTAAAGTATTTGCAAGTCTGTCTGAAGCGATTAACTTTGTTTAGCACTCATTTCAAGGCTCAACTGGTTGTTGAGCTTCTCTAAGCGCGCAAGCCGTTCGTTCACGATCGTCAATTCGTCTATTTTTTTAGAGAACTGACCTCTGGTCACTTCAAGATTCATTTCAAGGTCTGAAACTCTATTTTGTGCGGTTAAAGCCTGCATGCGGGCCTCCTGCAACGATTGTTCTAGCGTCAGAATTCGGGCCTCGGCGGCCGACTTTTTCTGATTCATTTCGTTTAAGGAAGTCTGGTCTTCTTCATGTGTGCGTTTGAAGCGAACAACTTCATTTTCAAAATAATTCTTAAACTCGACGGCTTTTTTCAATCTGAATACTTCTTTGCAACTGTCTTCAAGTTTACCCTGCAGATCCAGAATCTCTTTTGAAAACGAATGAATCTGCTCTTCATAGGTTCGGACCAGGCCGTTTCTTTCGGCATGAGCCGTCTGGAGTTCAATTGATTTCTGATCCAGCTCGAGCTCATACTTGCGCGAGAACTCTTTGTATGTCGATGTGAGGTTGGTGTTGATTCTGTTCATCATGAGCAGTTCGCCCTTGAGTTCCTGGATTTGCTTTTTCAGGCTGACAATAAACGGCTTAACAACATCCTGAATTTTGGTATGAAACTTTGAAAATCGCCGGATTTCCTGAAACTGCGTGCGGTTAATTTTTTCGTAGGTGGCAACTTTTTCGGTAATCATTTTAAAATTATTGTCGGCGCGCAGGTACAGCTTTTCCAGTTCTTCATTTTTTTCAACCAGCATCTGACTTTTCTGAAAGAAATTCTGGGCTTCGAAGAAATACTTGTTTTTTTCTTCCATCAGCTTGTTGTTTTCAGATTCAAATAGCAGCAGTCGGCGATAGTTCAGTTTAAGTTTATTCTGAAGCTCTTCATTTTCCTTGTGTAACTCATTGAGAATCAACGAATTCTTCATCGTTACAGGATTTTCGATAATGGTTTCGTTCTGCTGATTTAATGATTTTTCGGCTTCGACAATCTCTAAATCTTTAAACTCAAATTCCATAACTTCCTCCTGAAGTAACTAAGAGTCTCTAGCCAAGCAATGGCGTGAGGCTCGTAAGTCTAGTTTGCCATAAAACGGTCTTGCTTGAATCATTCCGGTACAAAACTGGACCTACAGCCAGATTAACTTTTAAATCAATATTCCGATAAGAATCCAATGGGTGAAAAAGCATTAAAGTATCAGAGTAAATCCAATGATATCGACGTTTCGGATCTGGGTAAGCCGGGCACGCTTCGTTACAATATTTTATCAATGGTAATTAATGAAGAATACGACCGGGCTATCCGAACCCTGAAAGAGTTTGCTGAATCGGATTCTGAATACCCCAATTTCCGTGCACGGATCGAGCGTTATTCGCTTCACAGTGTTGACTTGATTTATGGCATCCGCACCAAAAGAAATTTTCCGGGACTCAGCGCTCTAACGAAAACGAAACAACAGGAATTGACTGAGAAATTTAAAGAGCACTTTACTGAACTTCGGTTCATGATGAAAAAAATTGAAGAATGCATGGAGGAACTCCGGATCGGGGACGTGCGTTCAACCAATATGGTTGTAAAATCTTTCTGGTATTCGCTTTCGATAATTTTTGCAGCCGGATTTTTTATTGAAGTTATCCGTGGACTTGGTTATACGTTTGAAATCGTCTTCAACGATTACGTCGAAAAAATCTTAAACCTGTTTTATACTAAATTTTTCTAACTGGCTGATAAACTTAGGGTTTAGCGTTCAGACGCCTGTCGCAAAACCTCAAGAACGCTTCCGAGCGGCAACTTTTTACCGTTCATATAAATCGTGGGAGTGCCTTCAACATTCGCAAGCTTGCCTTCTTCGGTGCTCTTCTTGATTGTTTCATAAATCTCGGCTGAGTCTGCGCAATCCGACATCTGAGTTTTATTTAGTCCGAATTGGGTTTCAATTTCTGGTAGCAGGCTCTTGGCGTCGCTCACGGGAATGAATCGTTCCTGATTTTCGAAGATCCAATGATGCAAATCCCAGCCTTTGCTCGCCAGTTTTTCTGCACAGAGAGTGAAGGCGGCCAGCAGGCAGCGTGAGTTGTCGCCTTTGCGATCTATCCCTGGGTTGCAATTGCCATCGAGCGGGAAGGGTTTAAAAGTAAAATGCACATCAGTCCGGCCTTTTAAGAAGATCTCAATGTTGCTTGAGGCAGTTTTGCAATGCGGGCACTTAAAATCGGCGAACTCAACCAAGGTAATCCGCGGATTCTCTACTCTGTTCGAAAGGCCGATGGCTTTATCAAAGCTATTCGGTTTAGAAGCTGCCCAGATCGCGAGCTTTTCGGGAATCTGCTTCTTAAGCACATCAAGTCCGTAGCTAGACTGGATCATGCCGGAGACCGCCCAAGAAAGTCCCGGAATACACAAGAGGGCTACCAGATGTGATCTGTATTCAGAAAAATATTCTGAAAACTTAAAGTCTTTATTGAAGTTCTGAACCAGATTCCAACCGAGAAAAAGATTGATGAGCGAAAAAACATAGGTGGCCGTGCAAAACGGACAGAGCACTTTAATGATGAAAGCTGAAATAGCGCCTGCCACCACTGAAACCACAACTGAAGAAACCAACAGTGAGCGAATTGTTTTTTGTAGGTAGGCCGTGTTCTCGATCCAGCCCAGTCGGTAAAAAAGCACGAATGAAAGCAGGACCAGATGAAAAATTCCGCCTAAAATAGCAATTGGAATTCCGGCCACTTCGGCAAACATGCTGGTGGCAGCCGCATCGCAGTTGAAGGTACTGCTGATGGAGCATAACGAATTTCCACCCAGACCCAGCTTCAGTGCGTAGTGATGATAACTCAGATAAGCAAACAAGCCGATGGTTACGAGCAGACTCAGAACAAGCAGATTTGATTTTTTAGTCATAAGTAACATGATTTTATTAATCAAACCCGAAATCAACAATTGTTTTAATAAAATGAATAATTAATAATAAAATCATATGGATTCGACGCAACTGGTTCAAATTCGAAAAGACTTCTATCTGAACATAAAAAAACGGGTCGAGTCTATTTTGGGTCAGGAAACGACTGAACTCCGGTCTTATCGCGACACTTACGATAAAGAACTCAATAAGCTTTCCTGGCAGGCGGTGGATAAGCGCCATTTATTTTCGCGTCTAAAGACGGCTGATATTGTGTTGGTCGGTGATTTTCATGCCCAAAAGCAGTCGACTCGGGGCTTTTTGCGGATTATCCGGAAAATCAAAACCCCGTTTGTGATTGCGCTTGAGTGTCTGACCACCGAGGATCAGCCGGCGATAGAGCTTTTCCTATCGGGCGAGATCACCGAAAAAGACTTTTTGACCAAGGTGGCCTGGAAAAAGAACTGGGGTTTTCCGTGGGAAAATTACAAGCCGCTTTTTAAATGGGCCCAGATTCATAAAGTCAGAATTTACGGCATTAACGGTGGAGCGGAAGGGCGCAAGCTGCGCGAGCGCGACCGGCTTTCTGCCGAAAATATCCGGAAAATATATCTGCAGGATAAGAAATGCAAAGTGTTTGTTCAATACGGTGATCTGCATCTGGCCTCGGCCCACTTGCCGAAATCGGTTACGAAATTGTTACCGAAGGCCGACCAATGCGTGATCTATCAGAGCCCCGAAATACTTTATTTCAAAATCATGGAAAAACAGAAAGATCTCACCACCGACGTGGTGAAGCTCAATCAGAATAAATGGGCACTGAACGGGCTTCCGCCATGGATAAAATGGCAGGACTACCTGCTTTTTCTGGAATCGGGTTACGATAAAAAAATTAAAATTCATGATGTGGATCCCACCGATACGGTGGCCGGCACGGTCGACTTTCTGACGAAGTCATTTGGGTTAACTCTCGACACATCTTCACTTTCTGTTTATTTTTCGGATGATGACAACTTTTTTGATCTGATTGAAAAGTGTCCGTATGCCCTGCGAAATAAAGTAATCGAAAACATCCGCGAAGGAATTTCTTTTTATATTCCCGAAATCGAATGTGGTTATCTGGCGCGGTACTCGATCAATCACGTTATTAGGGTGGCAGCCCAGTATATTTATTTCAAAGAAGGTTCATTCCAGAAAACAATAATTGACCCCAAAAAAGATTTTCTGAAACTGATCTGGTTTGAAGCTTTCATTTATTTCTGTAGTAAAGTTAAAAACCCGAAGCGCAAAACCGATACTCTGCAGGACATTCGAAATGCATTGCAAAAAGAGCAGTTTGACGATCGGGGAAAAGAGGCCCTGATGCTGGCGCTGACTCAGAAACTTTCGGAGTTGCAGTTTCTTTCACAGGGCAAGTACAAAAACCTGAGTGATAATCTGCTGCGGAAGTACAGCAAGAAGAGTTTCTTTACTTCGGCACAGGTGATCGGCGGAATAATGGGTGAAAAGATTTTTTCAGCGTTTAACAAAAAGTTATTCAAATTGCCGCTGGAAAAACGCCTGTTGTTTAAGAATCTGCAGACCGCCGCGTTCAGTAAAATTTATTATGAGTCGCTTGAATTGATCGAGTCATGGCCGGTTTCATTTAAAAGCAAGTACGACCGTTTGTAGCGCTTAGTTTTTTACGGAATTCTTAAATTCTTTACCGGGTTTAAAGCGGGGAACTGCCGTATTCGGAACTTTAATGGTTTGGCCGGTCTTAGGATTGCGTCCGGTTTTGGCTTTTCGGATGGTTCTACAGAAAGAACCGAAACCTACAAGTTTAACTTCTTCGCCGTCAGAAACGGTCTTTTGGATAATGGCAAGGGTAGCATCGAGATATTTCTCAATTTGAGATTTGCTGACTTTACTTCTGTTTGCAATCGCAGTTACCAATTCGGCTTTATTCATTCTGAACTCCGGAAAAATAGTAATAATATACTAAATTGCCCTCGGCAACGTCTTAATTCAGGACGATTAAACTCTGGTCACGACCTAGCCGAATAGTCTAATGTGAAGAAGGTTGATGGCTTTGTAATTACAATTCTGATTTTAGTCTCGGTACTTGCCGGGGTTTATTATTATGCCCATTCTTCGTTGAATGACTTCGAAGACAATGAAGTGCTGAAAACAAAATACGAACGTAAAAAAAATCTGAACAACCTTGCAAGAAAGCTGCAGAAACTGGATGTTCGAGGTCGGCTTGATGCAACCAACCGGGCCCCTGCGGCTGTACAGGCAGAGCTACCAGTGCAGATAACCACTGATGCGCGACTGCTTGCGCGCGAGTATTTCTCAATCGCAAAACAAAAGTGTTATGAACTGCAGAGCGAACTTGAATGTCTTCAAACTATCGAACAAGCGGTTACGCAATACCCTGAGTCGGCTTGGACCGGGCAGGCACTCGTTTTGCTGACGGATTTTTATTACCGCACCAAGCGGCTGACGCAGGCCCGCGAAATTCTCACTATTCTTAAACAGGATTTCAGAAATGACAAGGCCATTCAGGAAAAAGTTGTTATCATCGAAAGGCATCTGATTTGAAATACGCGATGACCGTTTTCATTTTATTGTTCGCAACACCTGGGTTTGCTCAAACAGTTCTTGTGCCGGAAGACTGTCTGGGTAAAGTAAGTCCGTGCCTTGTACATACAGATGAAAAGTTTTTTGAATTCATGTTCGACGGTCAGAAAGTAAAACTGCTGAAAGAAGGCATTCTGAAAATCAGTTTTGATCAGACGCAGAATCATTTCGAGCTGATCGACGGGCGTATCGACGTTAAAAAAATTGAAAGAAATCAACGGGCGCTTTTTATCAACGGTAACAAGGTAAAAACCGGCTGGATAATGGCAAGCCGGGTGCTTCGTACACTTAGCGTGCTTGATATGAAGACCTTTAATTTCAGTGTGTACGAAGCGACGGCCAAACAATCCGTCTTCACACAGGTCAGAAGCGATATTATCGATAAAACCGATTTCGTCAGCTTTACAAAGTATTACTTTCAGAATTTGCGGGACTACAAGAGCTTTCTGGCAGGTCAGGCCAGCAACTGGAAGCGGGAGTTCGCGAAAGAGAACAATAGCCAAACCAAAGTCCTGATGCGGACAATTGCATCTGAACGCAAAAAAGCCCAGATTGAAGCCCAAAAAAATTCAGTGCAGACCGACGAAACAAAAAAAGTCAGAGAGCTGTTTTTTTACAGGACATTCGAGCGCTAAGCATCTATGCTGAGTGAATGTTGGCAATAAGACGAGCAAAAATAGTAGCGACCATCGGCCCCTCAACGCGGGATCCAGAAAACATTAAAAATGCAATTCAGGCAGGGATGAACGTGGCACGACTTAATTTCAGTCATGGCACGCATGCCGAGCATCTTGCGGCGATAAACATCATCCGGAATGCGGCAATTGAGCTTAAGGCGCCGGTTACCATACTGCAGGATCTGCAGGGCCCGAAAGTGCGCGTGGGACTTTTTGAAAAGGGTTCGATTGAGCTGAAACCCAAACAGGTCGTTACAGTTACAGTTGAGGATGTCGTCGGGCGCGACGGCCTAATTCCAAGCGACTTCAAAGAGCTTTGTAAGGCTTGCATAGCCGGCACTCAGATTCTGCTGGACGACGGCCTTATTGAACTGAAAGTTCTGAAGGTGCAGGATACTCACCTTGAAGCCGAAGTAATTTATGGCGGCATTCTAAAAAATCGTAAAGGAATGAATTTGCCAGGGGTTAATCTGCCCGTCGATGCTATGACAAACAAAGACCGCGAAGATCTTATTTTCGGTTTAAAAAATGGCGTTGATTACGTGGCACTCAGTTTTGTTCGGCACGGAAAAGACATCCGTACCTTGCGTGAACTGATCGAAAAGGCGGGCTCACCTGCAAAAATAGTTTCTAAAATTGAAATGCTCGAAGCACTGGATAATCTCGAAGAAATCGTGAGACTGAGTGATGTTGTAATGGTTGCGCGTGGCGATCTTGCCGTTGAAATCGGGCAGAGCCGACTTCCGCGGGCGCAGAAACGGATAATAAATCTTTGTAACCAACTCGGGAAACCGGTGATTACCGCAACACAGATGCTGGATTCAATGGTTGAAAACCCACGACCCACGCGTGCCGAAATTACCGACGTGGCCAATGCGGTTCTTGACGGCACTGATGCGCTGATGCTTTCGGCGGAATCGGCCAGTGGGAAATATCCTTTTAAAGCCATCCGTACCATGCACGAAATTATCGTCGAAGTTGAAAAAAGCGAAGAAGCTTATTATAAAATTTCACTCGACAATGAACTGCTCAGTACGCCGGCGGCAATTGCTGCAAGTTCGGCGCTAACGGCACTGAAACTTAATGCCACGGCAATTGTGTGCCTGACAACTTCCGGAAAAACCGCACAGATTATCGCGGGCTTCAGACCCAAGGCACAGATTATTGCAGTTACCAAAGATCTTGAGGTGCTGAACCGGCTTGAAATTACATGGGGGCTTCAGACGCTGCTGCTCAAACCGTATACGTCACTGAAAGAAGTTCTTTCGCAGGTTGAAAAACTGTTGATCGAAAACGGGTTATCTAAAACCGGCGATCGCATTATCTTAACGCTCGGGCAGCCAATCGCAGATCACGGAAAAACCAATTCTCTGCACGTGCATGTGCTCGGCGGAGAGGAATATGAAAAGGCCAAGGCCAAGGATTTGCCTCTGAGATTTAAACCGCTTATTGAAGTGGACTGATTTGGATAAAAAGGAACAGCAGCAGATTCAGTTTTTACTCAGTATTATTTCACCGAAACTGACGAGTGTGAAGCGTATTAAACTGATGGATGAGCTGGAAGCCATCCGCGGATATGATCTTGTTTTTATTCTGTGTCTGATCGTGAGAAATAGATATTCCGGAATTCTGAATATTGTTAGTGAAAATAACGAGCTCAGCAGCATTGCCTTCATTTACGGTGATATCGTCAAAGTTGATTATCCAGATCCTGAAAATATCATGGGCACGATTATCGTCGAAAGCGAAATCATGTCGAAGTATGAAATGGATGAGATTTTCGCGCGCAGCGGGGGCGAAAGACTCGGCGATTATCTGATCAACAATAAACATGTGACCGAAATGCAGCTCAGAAGTATTTTATTCAAGCAGTCGAAACACCGACTCACTAAGTATATCAATGAAAAAAACCTGAGAATCAATTTTACCTTCGACGGGCAAAGCAACGAATCTGTTCTTATCAGCAGCGCGAATTTTTTTGAAATTTTATATAAATGGCTTTTTGAGATTTACGATATCAAATGGCTGAGAAATTACGCCGAGTATTACTCGCGAAACCTTCTACAGATTAACCTCAATATCGACGGTTATGTTATTCTGAAAGAGTTTCCGGAACTGAAACAATTTTCGGATTCGCTGCAACAGACACTCGAAAAAAAAATGAATTATCGGGAAGCCTACAAAAATGCCGAAATGAACGAAGACACCTTTGCCCGTACAATTCATTATATGGTACTGGCCGGGTTTATTATAATCCGGAAAAGTCGCGTTTATTCGGAGATGATGCAGGCAACGTTCGCAACCGATGAATCCAAACTTGTTAAGGATCTCGCGCAGGCCAAGGTTCTGATGTTGAATAAAAAATATTTTGAAGCCTTCGGTGTTATGATTAAATATTCGTCGATCAGCAGCAGTCATGAAAAAGTTAAGTTCTACAGTATCTGGGTAAAACTGATCGGTGCCTTTTACAATAAACATCTGCTCGATCTGGATGGCATTTCAAAAAAACTGAACGAAATCGATATGTATCAAATCGACCCGGCTGAGTACTACTACGTTAAATCACTGCTTGCGGCGTCACAGAAAAATTTTCAGGAATCCGATGAGCATTTTCTTAAGGCCGTGAACTACGATAAGACCTACAAAAAATATCCGATCAATGATAATTCGTCTTTTATGGGGTTGATTAAGAAAGTTTTTCAGTAGAAACTGCAGCCGAATGGTAGCTAATGTTGCCTCTAGTTTCGTGAGCGAGTATTGCCGTATTCTTCGAGTGCGAGCATTATCCCACTCTTCGAAATTTAAGAGGTATTTTCGACACCTACTTTCAAGGTAAATTTTGGTTTGGCTCGGGTTTTGTACGGTATGAGGCCCAATGCTTCGAGTGCATTCTGAGCGACGTATTCCTTTACAGCCAAATACTCTCTGCCCCAGCTCACAATCCGAGTGTAGATTCTGTTTTGCCAGAATTTATTTTCTTTTTCCCGGCTTTTTGAGGCACCGCCCCCTTTTGTTTTTTCACTTGGCAAAATAGGAAATTGGCGCAGAAGTTCCTGAGCAATATGTCCCGCAACAACTCTGAAAAAATTCTGTAAATCCTGCCGGGTGCAACCCATTATAATCACGTGAATATGATTCGAGACAATTGCCATTTCATAGACTCTGATAGCAAACCGCTTTTTAGCTTTAGCGATGATTTTTTCAATTAGGGGGCGGTGCCTAAGTAGGGATCTGGAGCCGTAGGCAAAATCAGATCTGAGGACCAAATGAAGGGGTCTTTTCATAGAGAGGGGACGTTTTTTTCGCCTTTTGCCAACAGAAAAAGTGCCGCCATGCTCTTTCTTGGAATTAACATCAGGAATAAGATGAAGCTGTTTCATGCTTCAGTACTCCTGCAAAAATCAGCTCGCGGGGCGGTGCCTTTTAAAGTCGGAAGAGAAAATCGCTTTCCGGATAGCGGACATCAATGTCCGCTCTGGATAAAGCTCGGTCTAAAATTTGTTTGGAAAAGGATTGGAGGATTGGAAAATATTCGACTCAATCGAATCGAATCGAATCGAATGTGTAATGCATTAAAACTGCATTTTTTTACATTCGGGATGGATTTCCATTCGGCCTTCCGTCGCAGCCTTCACACTTTCCGGCGTCATATCCGGCGCATACTCTGTCAGTAGAAAACCTTTTGGTGTTACTTCAATCACGCCGAAATCCGTCACGATTTTTTTAATACATTTCACGCCTGTTAGCGGCAGTGTACACTTTGATCTCAGTTTTGAATTTCCTTCTTTATCAGTGTGTTGCATGGCCACGATTACATTTTTGGCGCCGGCAACAAGATCCATTGCGCCGCCCATACCTTTGATCATTTTTCCGGGCACCATCCAGTTGGCAATACTGCCGACTTCATCTACTTCCATTGCGCCCAGCACAGTGAGGTCTACGTGGCCGCCGCGGATCATCGCAAAGCTATCGGCTGAACTGAAAAAACTTGCGCCTTTTAGCGAGGTGATTGTTTGCTTGCCGGCATTGATCAGATCGGCGTCTTCGGAGCCCTCTTCCGGAAACGGACCCATGCCGAGTAGTCCATTTTCGCTCTGTAACATAACACTTTTAGTTTCTGGAATGTAGTTAGCTACTAGGGTTGGAATTCCGATGCCGAGATTAACGGTGTAGCCGTCTTGCACTTCTTCGGCGATACGTTTTGCAATCTGTTCACGTGTTAAAGGCATGGTTAAACTCTTTTCTGCACGGTTCGCTGTTCGATACGTTTCTGATAATTTATTCCCTGAAAAATTCGCTGAACAAAAACTCCGGGAGTATGAATATTATCCGGATCGAGCTCGCCGACTTCAACAAGGTGTTCAACTTCGGCAACCGTAATTTTGCCGGCCATCGCCACCATTGGATTGAAATTACGGGCCGTTTTACGGAACACGAGGTTACCGAATTTATCGCCCTTCCAGGCTTTTACAAATGCAAAATCGCCGGTGATACCCTTTTCGAGGATATATTCACGGCCGTCGAACGTGCGCATCTCTTTGCCGTCGGCAACGAGAGTGCCAACACCCGTAGGCGTAAAAAATCCGGGGATTCCTGCGCCGCCTGCGCGTAATCGTTCGGCCAGCGTGCCTTGCGGGCAAAACTCAAGCTCCAGTTCGCCAGCCATATATTGCCTTTCGAAAGTTGCATTTTCACCCACATAGCTTGACATCATTTTTTTAATCTGGCGGGTCTTTAAGAGCAATCCAAGACCGAAATCATCAACTCCCGCGTTGTTGGAAACGCAGGTTAGGCCCTTTACGCCGGAATCCCGCAGCGCTTCGATCGCATTCTCAGGAATGCCGCAGAGACCGAAGCCGCCCACAAGTAAAGTCATATTATCTTTGACACCTTCGATTGCAGACTTCGCATCAGCAAATACTTTTTTCGACTGACTCATAGTTAAATTCTCTCGATAATCAGCGAAACCGCTTCGCCGCCGCCGATGCAGAGAGTGGCTAGACCGCGTTTCAGATTATTGGTCTGTAACGAGTGCACAAGGGTGGTCAAAATCCGCGCGCCACTGGCGCCGATTGGGTGACCGATGGCAATAGCTCCGCCATGAAGATTGATTTTTTCAGCAGGAATTTCGAGAGACTTCTGCGCAGCCATAGTGACGTTGGCGAAGGCTTCATTGATTTCATAGTGATCGATTTCGGCAATTTTCAGATTTGCCAGATCAAGGGATTTTTTAATTGCGCCCACAGGAGCCGTTGTAAAATATTTCGGCTCTTGTGCAAAAGTGGCATAGGAAACAATTCTTGCAAGTGGTTTCAGTCCGCGTTTTTTAGCTTCGGTTTCACTCATCAGTACAAGTGCCGCGCCGGCATCATTGATTTTAGAGGCGTTAGCCGCCGTAATTGTGCCGTCTTTTTCGAACGCGGGTTTTAATCCCGGCATTTTGTCGAACATGGCTTTTCCCGGCTCTTCATCCGTATCGACGGTGATGTTGCCTTTTTTGCCTTCGATGACAACCGGGCAGATTTCATTTTTAAATTTTCCGGCCGCAATTGCATTCTGCGCCTTTTTATAGGAATCGATTGCAAAAGCATCTTGAACTTCACGTGAAAAAGAAAATTCTTTCGAACAGATTTCGGCTGCTGTGCCCATATGGAAATTATTGTACGGATCCCACAGTCCGTCTTTGATCATCGAATCCACAATGGTCTGGGTTCCCATACGGTATCCGCTGCGTGAATTTTCAAGAAGGTGAGGCGCAAGTGTCATGTTTTCCTGACCGCCGGCCACCGCAATATTTGTGTTGCCGAGGCGGATACCGTCACTTGCAAGCATCACGGCTTTGAGACCCGAACCACAGACTTTATTGATTGTCAGACACGGAGTGGAGTTCGAAATTCCACCGTAAATTGCGGCTTGTCTTGCCGGCGCCTGACCGGCACCCGCAGTTAATACCTGCCCCATAATGACTTCATCGATATCGGTGCCGGTCAGCCCCGCTTTTTCAATTGCGGCGCGAATAGCAACTGCACCGAGTTTAGGTGCAGTAAGTGTTGCAAAGGCGCCTTGAAAACTTGCGACTGGTGTTCTTGTTGCCGAAACGATAACCACTTTTTCCATACTAAATTCTCCTCAATAAAAATGAACCTTAGCACTGAGTTTAAATAATTAAAAGCAGTTGACTAATAGGAGGGAATCTTACAAAGGTGATTTATGGCTAAATCAAAACCAACATCGAAATCGTCTAAAACTAAAGCAAAGCAAACAAAACCGGCGAAAGCTGTCAAGAAAGATGACAAAAAGGCCGTCAAAAAGCCTCTAGTTTCAGCAAAAGTGAAGGTGGCAAAAAGCGCCCCGGTTGTTGCGCCTAAAAAAGTGGACATCAAGAAGGAAAAAGAGTCTGTAAAAAAGGCGGCTCCCGCTGTTAAAAATAACGCAAAAGCTAACTTGGTTTCGGAAAAACCGGCTCCAAAAGCCGCAAAAGTCGATTCAAAAACCAAGTCAAAAACCAAGAAAACCGAAAAGAAATCAGAAGATGATTTAGAATCGGATCTGATCGGTGACGACGAGTTCGGCGAAAGTGAAATCGCGGAATACGAAGAAGATCTGAAAGCTGTTGAAGACGATGAAGACGATACGGGCACTGAGCTTTCTGAAGACGATGAAGATCTCGATAAAAAAGACGAAGAAATTTATTTAACGGATTCTGACGGACGCAGACTTTGTAAAGTCCGTGACTGCGATCAGGTTTCAACTGTGGATGTTTACTGCAGATTCCATTATCTCTTACTCTGGAAAAAAATCCAGATTCGCAAACATATTCTTAATGACGGCAAGCTCGAAAAATATCTCGAGGATCTGACATCACGTTATCCGGATAAATTCCTGGAAGTGATTAGAAAAGATCTGAAAACCGAAAAAGATTTCCTTTCTGTTATTCAGGAAATGGAACTTGATGAAAACGCGCTGGCTGAAACCGAAAATGAGGATGAAGTGCAGTCGTTCTCTGATGAAATCAGAGGAATCGGCGATGCCCCGGGTCTTGATGAAGACGGCGATTTTTAAGCAACCATAAAAAGTAAGTGAATATTTTTCACGTTCGGCAAACTGAACCCGTTGGATTTTTCGATCTTACGGGTCTGATTCGAACCCATTCAATGTCTTGGATTATTTCTTGCTAATGCACTCTTAAAACATTAAAAATGCTCATTCGTTTCAACCGGAGGACTTTTACAATGCCGATCAAGAACCAGTACCTGCAGAATTGGATCAATGAAATCGCAAACCTCACAAAACCGGCAAACATCCTTATTTGCGACGGGTCAGAAGCGGAAAATTCGGTTTTGCTTGAGCAGATGTTAAAACAGGGTACTCTTAAAAAATTAAATCCCAAAAAACGCCCGAACAGCTATCTGGCGTGGTCGGACCCTTCTGATGTGGCCCGAGTTGAAGACCGTACCTTTATCTGTTCTGAGAGATTTGAAGACGCCGGCCCCACGAACAACTGGAAACACCCGAACGAAATGCGCGAAACTCTCTCAAAACTTTTTGATGGCTGTATGAACGGCCGCACCATGTATGTTATCCCGTTCTGTATGGGGCCTTTGGGTTCTCCGATTTCTAAAATCGGGGTTGAAATTACGGACTCGCCTTATGTGGTCGTGAATATGAAAATCATGACCCGCATGGGAAGTCGTGCACTTGAAATACTCGGGGAATCTGAAGAGTTCGTAAAATGTGTTCACTCGGTCGGTAGTCCGCTGAATTTTGGTGAAAAAGATGTAACGTGGCCTTGTAATTCCGAAAATAAATATATCGTGCATTACCCGGAAGAAAGATCGATCTGGTCTTTCGGTAGCGGCTATGGCGGCAATGCTTTACTCGGAAAAAAATGCTTTGCGCTGCGAATTGCTTCGACCTTGGGCCGCGATGAAGCGTGGCTTGCAGAACATATGTTGATCCTCGGGGTTGAATCTCCGAACCAGGAAAAAAAATATGTTGCAGCGGCGTTTCCGAGCGCTTGCGGAAAAACCAATTTTGCAATGTTGATTCCCCCAACCGAGCTGAACAACTGGAAAGTAACAACCGTCGGAGATGACATTGCCTGGATTAAGCCCGATCTGAACGGGCAATTGCGCGCAATCAATCCCGAAGCCGGCTATTTCGGCGT
>JANOJH010000036.1:0-1368 GCA_031408135.1 Bdellovibrio sp.
GCCATTATAAAAATTAACCTTTTCCGCTCTATTTGGGAGGATAGTATTGGTTGGTTAAAACAGTTTTTTCCATTGGAATCGATTACCAACCTTGTTCCACTTCCTTTTGCCCGATATGCTTTTCAGGAGATACAAGATTATGTGAGCCTTGCTGCTGTCGCAATCGCATTAGTGTGGACATTCCTGTTCAACTACTTCGCCTACCTAAGATTGAAGAAATCAGATATCTAATCAAGTACTAGTGTTAAGTTAACTGTGAAATATTAATAGTTAATCGTAAAAGTCACTGTAAAATCAGATAGCCCTCCGCAAAGATTAGCCGTCAAATTGCAATTAACACTACACTAGTTTAATAGTGAATGGTTTGCCTGCCTCCTGCCGAAGCGGCTACGCGCAGACATGTTAATGGAAATATTGCTTTCATTTCATGTTTCTAAAGCATGATAATTGTGCGTGAAAAATTCCGCAATCGTTTTAGATGACATAAAAGATTGAAAAAATTACATCGCAGCCTAATCAACATATCGAAGGAGTACTTTTGTATTGGTATTAGCATAGTGCAATTCTCAAAAGAAAATTATTATGAATTCGATACAACTTCTAGGTCTTTCTGCGGGTGCGTTCACTACGATAGCTTTCCTTCCACAAGTAATTAAAACGTGGAAGAGCCGGTCTGCAAAAGATTTATCTCTTGGCATGTTTTCTTTTTTTTGCATTGGTGTAGTAATGTGGCTGGCCTATGGCATTCTGGTTCGCGATATTCCTGTGATTGCGGCTAACTTGTTAACTTTAATGTTGGCATCAACCCTGTTGTTCTTTAAACTGCGGTTTAAGGAGTAATCACCTCGCCCTATCCAAAGGATTGCTGAAATTGCAGTTCATCGATACCCTCTCCACAAAAGGCCTGTCTGCAAGCAGGCATGCGGTGAAATAATTCTGGTAATCTAATTCGATAGCCTCTCTTCTAATTTAAAATTTGCTTACTTTCAATTTTCTAAAATTGAAACTATGAGCATTTCCAGAAGAGAATTCATCCAAAAAATAGGAGCAGGCGCAGCGTTGTCTGGTCTTCCTTCCGTTGCCGCATTTTCCAAATCGGCATTTCAAGAAAAGAAGCTAGGTGTTGCTTTGGTGGGCATGGGTTATTATGCTGAAAATAAATTAGCTACTGCGCTTCAGGAGACACGTAACTGTTATCTCGCAGGCATTGTCACGGGCAAACCGGAAAAAGCCGAGAAGTTCAAGAAGAAATACAATCTTCCCGATAAAAATATTTACAACTACGAGACTTTTGATCGAATAGCGGATAATAAAGACATTGATATCATTTATGTGGTGTTGCCTAATTCTATGCATGCCGAATTTGTG